>CAZALL010000115.1:0-5764 GCA_964485955.1 uncultured Treponema sp.
GATTGCTTTTTCCAGTTTCAAAAGTCTGATTGATTTTGAGTGATTTTCTCTTTGCTTCTTTTCTTCCATATATTATTGATTATATCACGAATTTAAAATTTAAAGAGCCATTTGTTGGCACATTGACCTTGTAAAATAAAAAAAAGTTGTTTCTGTAAAATCAAACTTAGGGGAGAAATTAATTGGAAAGAAAACTCATAAAAAAGGATTCTCTGGAAGGCATTTTTGCTGATTACGCTTTTGAAAAGATGGGCAGCAATGGTTTTTTACCACTTCCGTTACCTACAGGTTCTGGAAAAACGACTGCTATTTTTAATTTTATTTATTGTGCTGTTAAAGAAAAACTTACAAGTGATAAAATAATTTTGATTACATCATTAAAAAAGAACCTTCAAATTTGTGAACTTAAAAGAGTTTTTGAAGAACACGGAGATTCTAACTTATTCAAAGAAAAAGTTTTATTTCTAAAGTCCTATATGGACTGTGTTACAGAAAATCTTCCAGAGTTAATTGCTGATAATCAGATTCCACAAGATATAAGTGATTTGACTGTATTTATAAATCTTTATAATGCTATTAAATATTGCAATAAATTTGAAAAAACTAATAATCCGGAAATTCAGGAAACCCTTGTTTTAAGAAAAAATCAGATTTTAACCGAACTTGAACCGTCTTTCAGATCTTTTTTGAAGAAAACTCTTAGGGATGAATTTAAGGAAAAGCTTGGTAAAGGTGCAAATTACAAAATAAAACTTGATTATATAAACAAAACTGCTGCAAAAAAATGGAAATGGGTTCTGACTTTGTATCCGCAGATTTTAACAAATGAGGCACAGGTTTATGTAATGAGCATGGATAAATTTCTTTTGAAAAACGATCCAATCATTGAAAACAGTTATTTTTTTTACAGGAATAAGTGTAACAATGCAATCATATTTATTGATGAATTTGATGCTACTAAGGACACAATCTTAAAGCGGCTTATTGAAGATGCAGTAAAAAATAAAATTGATTATGTAGCTGCATTTTCACAGATAAGAGACCGTCTTATTCAAGGCCAATTTCCAAAAGAAATGACAACACCTTCCCACTGGCAGGCAGAATCAGAAAACGGAATTGAACGTTTAGAAAAAGTAATTCCCGGCTGGAATGACCGCGTTAATCAAATTACAGAACGCTTTAATATGCAGTATGTATTTAAGAATACTTTGAATCTTTTTGAAGATGAAATTTTTTTATTTCAGAATATACATAGCCTGTTAGTTTCTAAAAGGGGTGATAAAAAAAGAATTGTTTTTTTAACAAATGATGATAATGTGCAAAATGAAATCTTTCTTGCCGGCGATTTAATTGAAAACGAAAAAAGTCTTAACTATATGCTAAAGGATGTAAGAGGCTTCCTTAAATTTTTTTGTGGCGGTGTATGGATTCTCGCCTGTAATTTGAAAGAAAGAAAGGACGAATTAAATATCGAGTATTCTATTGATAATGCCGTTAATTCAATTCTTGATAATTTTTTCCCGGGAGATAAAAACGAATTTAAAAGATTCTTTAAAGATTCAATCCTTCTATATTATACGACCAAGGAAGAAAATAAGAAAAATGCTTTTGATGCTTCGTTTTTTGAAAATGGATTTACTTTTTATTCAATTGAAGATGAAAATGACCATTCCCTGCGTTCGGTTATCAATTTAACGGAACTTGAATCAACACCGGAAAAAATCCTTTTAGGCTTATGTAAAAAAAATAGGGTTTTTGGTGTTTCTGCTACGGCGAATTATGATACTTTAATGGGAAATTTTGCACTTAAGCATTATCTTTTGCCAAAGTTAAACAAAAAATATTTTGAACTTGATAAAAGTGAATTAAAAATTCTTGAAAACAGATTTAATGATTCAATTTGTAATTATGGAAATGTAAAAATCAAAACAGAATCAATAAGCACTAGTGAAAGATATGATTTTGATTCCTGGAAGAAAATTATAAGTGATGATGAAGATGCTGAAGAAATTTACAATCTGATTCAGCAGCAACTTTCAAATGAGGAGAGCAAAGATTTTTATTACGAACGAAGATACCTCCGCATTGCTAAAATCTTTAAGACCTTTATTGAAACTGAAGATATAAAATCTTTTCTTTGCCTGCTGACAGCCTTTCCTTCAAATAATAATAAAATGAATTCTACTGTTCTTGAAAAAATATTTAATATTTTGGGAAAAGAAAAATATTCATATAAAGATAATGTCTGTATTTTACGAAGTGGGAACGACTACGAAGCTAACAAGGATGAACTAAAAAGCAGACTTTCAAAAGGCGAAAAAATATTAGTAATTTCAACTTATGCAACAGTTGGGGCAGGGCAGAATCTTCAGTATAAAATTCCTGAAAATCTAAAGACTGTAAAAATCAATAATTTCCCCGATTCAGAAGAAAAAGATTTTGATGCAATTTATCTGGATAAACCTACAAATCTGCTGGTTCAGCTAAAGCCAAACGATACACCTGAAAATCTTGTTAGATACATAGCTCAGGCAGAATACCTTAAAGAATCAGGAGAAATTTCTTACCGGCAGTCAAAAAAATATATAGAAGATGCATTTAAACTGGTTTTTTACGGTCAGAAAGGCTCAAAACTTTCCATTGAAAATTTACCTAGCTATTCAGTTTATGCTACAAAAGTCATTGTTCAGGCAATAGGCAGAATCTGCCGCACAAATATGAAGTCGCCAGTAATTCATATTTATTATGATGCTGAAATTAAAAAGTTTATGAACAAAGCTATGTTAAAGAAAAATCTGCTGAATCCTGAATTTGCTAAACTGATTGAAGATATTCCAGAAGAGCCGGAAGTAGATCTTGTTGTAAAGAATATGGAAGAACTAGCGAGTACAAAATCAGAATATGCACTATCCAAAATTATAAAATATGTAGAAGAAGGACGTCTGGGGTGGAAAATTGATGCAATAGAAGACTGGCAGAATTTAAGGGCTCAGGTTTTAAAATATCCGACAATGACAGAAGAAGAGTTTCTTGAATGTGATGAACGTTTTAAACCATTTTATATTGCCCTGAACGAAGTAAATGACAGAGTTTATTTTGAAAGAACAGGGGATTATGAAGAAATTAGCGTTCATTTTAATAAAACTGAAAAATGCGAAACTGTAAGTGCAGACTCTGCAAGACTTTCTTTACTGCTTTCAATTCCATGCGTAAAAGAACTTTTTTTGAAACAAGACTATGCACTGTCATTTAAAAAGGCAAAATACATAATCTGTCCTCCGGTATTTACAAATATTTATAAAGGAGCTTTAGGAGAAGTTGCAGGAAGAGCAATTTTAGAAGAAGAAGGAATTTTTCTTGAAGAAATCAAAAATACAGATTTATTTGAACTTTTTGATTACAAAGTTTCAGGCAAAGATATTTATGTAGACTTTAAGCATTGGAGCGAATACTCAGCGTTTTTACCTCGTAACGAAGATTTACAGCCTCATATATTCAAAAAACTACAGCGGTGTAATGGAAAAAAGGCTGTAATCATTAATTTACTTGCAGATAATGATTATGCAATAAGAAATCAGAAAGAGGAAAATCTGGAACTTATTACAATACCTAAGTTGTATGAAACAAAAGATAAATCGGTAAAAAGAGATGAAGCAAAACTCCAAAAAATCATCAATTTTATAAAGGGCTAAAATTATGAAAGAAGAATTTAACAAAGAAGTAATCCTTAACAAAATAGATATGGATCACAGCGAATTTGACTATGATAAAATCCGAGAGAAATTTGAATTTTATCTGATAAAAAATGAAAATGTAAAAAACAGATTTAAGCCCGAAAGCAGAATTTTTGACGATGCTCTAATCAATAAAAATGTGCTTGCCGTTCAATACACAGGTGGGCCTTCTTTTATTCTGATGATGAAAAAAGATAACAAAAATGAATCAGACCTCATGAGCCTTATAAAAAAGTACAACGAAGAATACGAAGGATGTTTATCAAAAGAAATATTAGAAGTTCCTTTTAAAAAGTATCCTCATTCAATGATTTTAATAATGTTTAATGCACTGGCTAAGTCAAAAAATCATGATGAAATATCAAACTTGGGAGGTAGGCTTTATTATTTTGTGAAAAAAACGAAAAGACAGGTTTTCTGCATTGAACTGCATATAGATGGTGACTATATTATCAAATTAAGTCATGTTACTTTTACTTCCATCAAAGATGATAAGTCATACGGAAAAACTCAGTACGTTCTTCAGCCAAATAATACGATGCGGAAATGCTCAAAAAATGAAAAAAACGATTCTTGCTACACGATAAGTCAATTTAAAGGAACAAAAAAAGAAACTCCATTTTTAGAAGTTTACGGTTCAAAATACTATCAGAGCAAAATTGGCGTATTTTCAAGACTTATAGAAAAATTCAATAAAGAATATTTGGGGCTTGTAAAACTTGTAATTAAAAGAGAGTCTGGTTGGAAAAAAATTGATATAAAAACCGCAGAATCAAAAACTAAGGAACATTTGCGCTATGTAAAGAAACTTCTTACAGAAAAAACAATCAGAATTGTAAACACAGTTACTGAACCTGAATATGCACAGACCGCACAGGAATTTTCAGAAAATCTAAAAAAGAAAATTGAAGAACTTTTTACTTCAGATAAGATTTTAAAATCAGACAGAGAGTTAAATTTTAATGTAAAGATTTCTGATAAAGAGGGCAAAAATGACTTTAATATCCGTCTTATTCATAGCCCTGAGTATTATGAAAATGAAGAAGCAGATCAGTATAAAAAGTCAGGTGATACGGTTATCCAAAATGTGACTTTAGAGGGCTTTTCGGAAGAAAAATTAACCGAGCCAAAATCAGCTGCTATACCTGTGATTATTAATGATTTAATTTTGAAAAATGATTTACCTAAGAAAAATGAATCACAGGGGAAAGTTAGTATCTTCGATTGGCAGAGTTTAGGTTTTAAAAAGGATTGGACATTTTGTTATTGTGAAGAAGAATGGGTTGAAGGCAAAGCCGGTGAAAAAAAGACAAAAATTAACCATTTCTTTTTTATGCAGATTCACCCGGATGGAAGTTTTATCATTGGTGAAAAAACTAAGGACTTATTTAATCAGAATGAGTTTGAAATTTTAGAAAAAATATTTGAGCGGAATAATATGAGCCTTCCAAAAGAAAGTCGTAATAAATTCACAGAAAAATACAGGGGGCTTGTTGTAAATGATAAAGGTCAGATTAATATTATTCAGGACAGTCCACTTGTAATGTATCCTGATTGGGAAAAAATAAATGATGGTATAAAGTCAGGAATTAATATGCGGACGAACGAATTTCGTGATTCTTATTTTTTAGGCTGCCTTGATATTTATTATAGGGAAGAAAAAGATTACGCACATTATTCAGTAAATCAAATTGGCTCAGGAATGACTACAACTGTTGCTAGGGCTGCAAATATCAGAAAAATTATTCCTTATGAAAACGCACCAATTTTCTTTGAAGAATTACTTCAGACAATGAACGTGACATTTGTGCGAAATGGTCAGCTTACTGTTTTACCTTTCCCATTTAAATATTTAAGAGAATTTATTGATATTCATAAAACTTGGAAGTAGAAGGAAAAATGCTGGTGCAACAATTACTTTCGGTTATGTAGTTGTCAACTTTTTTTCTATGTAGAGAAAAAACTTTAGTAAAAATCGTTTTTTTTCTGATTCTAGAAAAAAGTATAAGTCTTTTTTCATCTTAGTCGTT
>CAZALL010000116.1:0-5761 GCA_964485955.1 uncultured Treponema sp.
ATTAAAGACTGGCCAGAACAAAAAGCACTTTCTCAGGACATTCTGTTAAAAGTTGTTTCAGAAATTCATGACCCGGTTACTACAACAGATGAACTTATTCCTTCTGGAGAAACTTCTTCTTACCGTTCTAATCCTTTAGGCTTAGCAGAATTTACACTTAGCCGCAAAGACCCTGCTTATGTTGGAAGAGCAAAAGCTGTACGTGACATGAGTGATGAAGTAAAGGCTGAAATAAAAAATGTTATAGACATTCTTTCAAAAAAAGATTCAAAGCTTGGACAAAGAGCATCTGTGGCTGGAACAGGTTCAACAATTTTTGCTGTAAAACCAGGTGACGGTTCTGCCCGCGAGCAGGCTGCTTCTTGCCAGCGTGTACTTGGTGCGTGTGCAAATATTGCAAATGAATACGCAACAAAACGCTACCGCTCTAATCTTATAAACTGGGGTATGCTTCCATTTATCTATAAAGATGGAGATAAAAATCTTCCTTTTGCAAACGGGGATTATATTTTTATTGCCGACGTAAAAAAGATGATAGAAGAAAAATTACCTTCTGTAAAAGCTTACAGCATAAAAGCTAACGGAACTATAAATGAATTTAAACTTTCTACAGGAGATCTTACTGACGATGAAAGAAAAATAATTCTTTCAGGCTGTCTCATTAATTTCTATAGAAACTAGATTTTATAAATTTATATTATGCTATATGGGGCGAACTAAGTATCGTCCCATTTTTTTAAGATGACTTATACTAAAAAACATGACTGATTTACTTAATGCCTACTATAATAAATTTAATGAAGATCACCGCCTTACAACACGACATGGAATTGTAGAATTTACAACTTCATTAAAATACATTCACGATTTTTTACCAGAAGTTAATACAGAAAAAGCAAGACAGACAAAAATTTTAGACTTAGGCGCAGGAACTGGTCGTTACTCAATTGCATTAAGCCGAGAAGGTTTTGATCTTACTGCTGTTGAACTTGCAAAAAGAAATTATCAGGTACTTGAAAGCAAACATGAAAAAATAAAACTCTGGCCAGGAGATGCTCGCGACTTACATTTTTTAGAAGATCATACTTTTGACATGACACTTATTTTTGGTCCCCTCTACCACCTGCATGGCGAAGAAGAAAAATTAAAAGTTTTTAGTGAAGCTAAGCGCGTTACAAAAAAAGGCGGAATCATTCTTGCAGCATATGTAATGTGCGACTACGCTTTAATTGAATACTGTTTTAAAAAAGCAAAAATAAAAAAATGCATAAATGAAGGAAGCGTAACATCAGATTTTCACACAAAAGCAAAAGAAGATGAATTATATGATTATATTCAGTTAGATCAGATTGACTCTCTTAACAAAAAAAGTGGTCTTGAACGTATAAAAATAATTGCAGCCGACGGACCTAGTGACTATATGCGAAAAGAACTAAATGCGATGGATGAAGAAACATTTAATTACTTTATAAAATATCACCTTGCCACATGCGAAAGAAAAGATTTACTTGGAGCTTCTTCCCACACAGTTGATATTTTGCGAAACTAATTTTTAACTAAAGCCTTGGTATACTAAAGTCTTAATACCTTCACATAAAACTTTTTTTATATTATTCTCATTGCATGGAAACTATTTCATTTAACAATCTTACATTTACATATCCTTTAATAGAAGGCGATCTTGATCAAAACGGAAAACAAATTATTCCATCTCCAATATTTCAAAACTTTACAGGAGAAATTCCTGCTAGTGGTCTCACAAGCATTACAGGACCAAACGGTTGCGGTAAATCAACATTAATGCTTTTAGCAAGCGGAAGACTTGTTCCCCAAAAAGGAAATGTTCTTTTATTTGGAAATAAAATTGCAGAACTTAGTGAACATAAAAAAAATTTAATTGCTTCAGTAATTTATCAGAATATGGAATTTGACACTGATGACAAAGTATCTGACTTGTTAAGACAGGTTTATTCAAATGGTGCATACAAAGGAAAAGAAAGCGGAATAAATAAAAATGATCTTCTTGAAGAATGCACTTTTGTTTTTAATCTTTCATCCCTTATGGAAAAAAAATTAAATGCCTTAAGCAAAGGACAAATGCAGCGTGTACTTTTAGCATTCAGTATTCTTTACGGAAGTAAAAGTATTTTTATGGATGAACCACTTTTTGCACTTGAAGAAAAAGATAAAATTGAATCATTAAAATATTTAAAATCATACTGTAAAGAAAAATCAAAAGCAGTTTTTATTTCAATGCATGAACTAGATCTTTCAAAACAGTTTGCTGACAATGTACTTCTTATGTTTCCTAACCGTGATATGTCTTATGGAAATCCCGATGAAGTGCTTACAGACAGTGAACTTGAAAAAGCATACGGTCTGCCTGCAAGCATGTTAAAACATCAGGAGGTTATGACAAGACAAAGTCTTAGTCAGACAGCTGAAGCTTTTTTACCTAAAGCTTAAGTTCTCCCTTATCCAGAATAAGACATGTTTTTCCATCCTCATAAGTAATTTCTATTGTAGGATTTCTTACAACACCATCAAAGTGAATTAATGAAGGAGCATCATTGTCAAAATTCTGACCGATTGCAAAGTGACAGGTACGAAAAGCCTTTTCATCTTCAAGCATATTGCCTGTAATTGTTGCACATGGATTAAGTCCAATTCCAAGTTCTCCAATATTGCGTGCATTTTTTGAATAAATAGCCCCCTGACCTAAAGGAAGTTTTCCATTTTTTTCAAGGGCAAATGCTTCTTTTTCTGCAGCACTAATATCTTTAAGTAAACGTTTTGCTTCTTCTCCGCCCTTAATGTCTTTTACAAAGCCTTCTTCGACTGTAACTTCAATAGGCGTTTCAAGAATTGAATCTCCGTCAGAAAAAGTCATACTGCCGTCAAAAACAATTTTTCCACAACAACTTCCAACTACTGGAGAAATAAATACTTCACCTGCAGGAATATTTCCGCCACTACCAGGAAGAGAAAAATCTCCGTTGTCTAAAAGTCCCTTTCTTCCTTTTACTCCAACTGTAATATCCGTTCCGTTTGGAGAAGTAACATGAACACTTACGGCGTTTTCATATTTTGCACAAAGTTTATTGCACCTCTCTCCCAAAAGTCTGTAGTCAATTTTTACTGTGCGTTCAAACATGTCTTCTGTTAACCCCGGAGTCCATACTGCACGGATTGATTTTTTCCCGTCCAAAAGATAGTCAAATGTACTGTCATAAGTTTTACCATCTTGAGCGACATAAGGTTTTGCCTGAGCTGCCCTGTCTTTTCCAAGTTTTACTGCAGAAATAGAAAAAATTACATTTGGTTCACTTTTAATTGCTCCGACAACAGCTTCTTCTGCACAGTCCATTGAAGATTTTTTCTGCTGGAACATTAAAGTCGTACTTGCCCCCGCTTCCTGAGATGCTAAGTAAAGTGACTGGGCAATATTTGAAGTTTCTGGATTTGCGATAATTAAAACTTTTTCACCTTTTTTAATTTTACAAACTTCCTCTACCACAGTCTTTGCCGGACTTTTTTCTGTTTTAAATAAAGCCATTTTTTCCTCCAGTTTTATTTTTTATTTTAAATTTTTAATCAGCTGATGTATTTGAAAATGCATCCTGAATGTAAACTGTAATAATCTGACTAGAAGCAGATTTATTAAAAGTTAGAGTTACACTATCTGAACTTGCAAGGCCTGCTTCATGCAGTATAAATCCATGAGGTCTGATTGCAACTTGTGCATCACTTTTATAAATTGCAGGACCGTAAAAAGAATTTTTTACTTTATAAGAATGAGCATCTACTGCCGGCATGGACGATGTATAGGAACCATATGTAATATCATTTGACGCAGCCTTTTTCAATGTAGGTAAATTATTTTTTGAAGCAAAAGTTGGTCTAAAAGCTAAAGACTGTATATATTCACTAAACATCTGCTGTGAAGAAGGAACACTCTCACCCATTTTATTTATAGCGGCCCTCATTGCATTTATGTTTGCATACTGATTTTTTGAAGTATGTCCAATTAACTCTGCTCCACCATATTGTCTTGCAAACCAAGCACCAAATCCGTAAGACATTGCATAAGAAGCTAAAACATTATTTGAATTATATTCATCTATACCTGAATTTATATAGCGGTAATTTAATGCCGTAAGACGCTCCTTCCATACAGAATCATCTTCATCAAAACCAAGCATTGTATTCATCATGTCTTCTGCAAGCATAGAAAGCATTTCGTTAAACCATGTTTCAGAACCACCTGAGGCTTGTAATGCACGGGCTTTATTATTTTCAATTACAAAATTAAGCGGATCAACAAAATATTTTCTTTGATTTTCCGGCACTAAAGCTTCCCTCACCGAAAGAGAAAGTTCACTTTCTGAAGATAAAGTTTTTATTTTTGAAGATGAATAAATATTTGTTTCCGAAGACATATAAGCAGAATCTGAAGATGCAATTTCTTCATTTGAATTATTAAAAACACTATATAAAATCTGCTTACCTTTTACATTTGAAAGAGTAATACTGCTACTTGTATTATCAACAGTTTTTACATATTCAGAAGAAGGCGTATAAGATGCATCATCAGAAACTAAAGTATTTTCTTCCTGCGGACTAATACCCTTCATATTAAAATGAATCATATGCTGAAACTCATGGAACAATGTTAAAATCGAAGTAGAACTTGGCTTGTCACTGTTACCCAAATAATTTCCCTTGTCTGAATTATAATTTAACCATGGAGCATCCAGATAAAAATATTTTCCTGCATTGGAATATTTTTTAACACTATCATAATTTGCTTTTACCCAATAATCTTTTGAATAAAAATATCCTACAGTACCGCCGTTTGATGCTACGCTGTAATCGTTTCCAATATCATAAATTACAATATTTACATAAGATGAAGTTGCACAATTTTTTTTCATACTATCGCTATAAAGATAATTGTCTGTACTAATTAAATACTCACATTCATTTCCAAAAACAGCTCTTTCATAATCACAGTACTGTGCAAATATATCTGCAACTTTTTTTGCAAGAGCGGAACTTACATATTTACCTGTACTGGTATAGGATGAATAATTTGAATCGATTACCCAAACAAGACACTTTTCATTTTTTGCACGCAGAGTTCCCTGACTAAGTTTAAATGTGTTTAACTCTGAATTATTATCTATATAAAATTTTCTTGTAGTTGAATCAACCGTTAAATCTGTAATTGGACTTTCAAGAACATAAGTTATTTCATCATCTGAAATAAGTGATTCCAGTAAATTTAAAAATACATCACAGGAAGTAAAAATAAAAGGCAGTAAAAAAAATGCTTGATATAAAAATATTTTTTTTAAATTTAATTTCATTTTTTATCTCCTTCACTATCAAGTGCAAGTTCAAAATATGAAACAACAATAATTCCGTCTTTTAAACTTTCAAAATGATTTTTCTTATCTGCTTTAATAAGACGCCCCGTAAGAGAAATTTTTTTTCCCTGGCACTGTAAAATTTTTTGCAAAAGTTCTTCATCATCTTCTGTTTTTATTGCATAAGATTTTCCGTCATCACAGACAAGTCCTGCAAATTCAAAAGGTGCATTTGAATACATATGAATATAACCTGTTATAGTTTTTGTCTTTGAAGAAGAAGCAAAAATTAAAGTCAGACAAAATAAAGTCAAAAAGATTACAGAAAATATTTTCTTCATAAAAGAAAGTTTAGACTTTTTTTTAATCACTGACAACTAATTTTCTGCTAT
>CAZALL010000117.1:0-5666 GCA_964485955.1 uncultured Treponema sp.
ACAGGCATCATGGAAAAATACGGAATAAAATACACTACAATTACTGCCGGCAAAAATAAAAACATGGGAAACATAAATGCACCTTTAACTTCGGAACAAAAAGCCATTATGCAGTCAATTGCAGATGAAGCATATGAACAGTTTACAGATATTGTAGCCCAGTCAAGAAATATGAAAAAATCTACACTCTACCCTCTTGCAGACGGAAGAATCTATACCGCAGCTCAGGCAAAAAAACATAATCTCATTGATGAAGTCGGAACTTTTGATCAGGCACTGTCACATTTAAAAGAAAATCAGCTTGATATTTCCATAAATGATGATGATGAAAAAACTTCAAAAAAAGACATTGAACTTGTTACATACGAATACAAAGCAGAACAGAGTCTTTACAGTTATTTTATGAAGGCAGGTGAAGAACTTTCTAAATCATCTTATAAAGAAAACATACTTCCAGACGCAATTGAAAAAACAATCACGCCTGGCATTTCCTATCCAGCATACATTTACTGTTCAAAATAAAGTTAATAAACTTATGCACCTAATTCCAGGATCAACTGAACTTCTGCTGTAGTAAGTTTTGTTGATCTTGCAATTTCTTCGATTGTCCATCCCTGTCGTTTTAAAGTAATTACAGTTTCTCTTGCCTGAGGAGTTACGCTCTTCTTTTTTGAAGGAGATTTTGTTTCTTCAGATTTTGCAAGAACCTTTAAAGCCTTAAGCTGTTCATCGGCTGCCTTATAAAGTTTTGTAATTCTTTCTTCTGTTTTATCAAAACCATCCTTAGCAGACTGAACATTGTCAATTTTTCTTTCAGCATCTTCAAGTAAATTTTGCAGAGAATCTACTTTTTCTACTGCATCAGAAATTTTTGTACCTGACTTAAGAATAATATCTACATTCTTCTGAACATCTTTTATTTCTGCCGGTAAATCTATGACTCTTCTCTGGCAGTCATTTAACTGAGCTTCAAGCTTCTTTAGATTTTCAAAAGACTTATCTACGTCAAGAGCAACACGATCAATTGTTTCGCCCTTCTTTTCAATTCTATCGTAACGACTTGAAATACCTGCAAGAGTTTCCTGGAACTTTCTGACAGTAACCTGAATATTTGTAAGATCATCAGTTGTTTCTGTGATTTCCGTAATTTTTGCATCCATGTTGTCACTAAGGGCAATAAGACGGTTAAAGTTCATTTCAAGACCATCAATTCTGCCCTTCTCTGCCGCAAAATGATTCATCTTGCCTGTAAATTCATCTCCCATTTTTTCAACAGATTTAAACTGAGCAAAGAGAGAATCAATTTTTTCCTGGAAAGTTCCAACTTCACTTATTTCATCACGCAAATCTGCAATAGACATATCCAGTTGTTTTTTAAGCTGATCTGCCTTATCAAAGACTGCAGTCTGTGCGGTAAACTTTGCAATTCCCTTGTTTATGTCGTCAATCTTAAGCTGAATATCATTTGTATCTTCATTGAGTTTATTTATCATTTTCTGATAAGCCTGCTTATCGGAATCAGAAGCATCCTTAAACTCTTTCTTTAAAAGCTTAATTTCTTTTTCTGTATCAGAGGTATTTTTTTCTACATTCTTCTGAACTTCTTCAAGCATGTCATCGTACATTTTCTGTAAGTGAGCAACAACCTGAGCAGACTTAGAATCGTAATCATTTATTGCATCCTGAGCCTGACTTGTAAGTTCTTCTATTTTTGATTCAAGTGCATCGCAGGCATCTTTATTTTTGTCTTCAATACCTTCAAGCTGTTCTTCAAACTGTCTGCTATTTTCATCAAACTGCTGAGCAATGCGTTTTTTCCATGTATTAAATTCCTGAATGGCAGCATCAATTGTTGCAGTATTAGAATCCTGCTTATCAAGCATTATCTGCTTAAAGTCACCAATCTGAAGCGAAAGTTCCTTTTCACTTTTTGCAAGAGTATCTTCAACCCGTTTATTATATTTATCTGTTTCCTGCTTTAAATAAGAATCAGCTTCCTGTGAAGTTTCATCAAGTTTTTCTTTATACAGATCAATAAATTCCCTTAGGCTCTGTTCAACAGTGTTTACCTTTTCCTGTATTTCTTTCTGGGCTGCATCCATAGATTCGCTAGCTTTAGATTCCTGCTCCACTGTTTTTGACTGCATTAAAGAAAGACGCTGCTTTAATTCTTCACCATAACGCAATTCAATTTCGCGACGGCTGTCTTCATATTCGCTGGTAAAAAGTTCAAGCTTACTGTCAAAATTGTTTTTCCA
The DNA here is from genome assembly GCA_964485955.1 of uncultured Treponema sp. Lineage (GTDB taxonomy): Bacteria > Spirochaetota > Spirochaetia > Treponematales > Treponemataceae > Treponema_D. The sequence goes on from CAZALL010000117.1 coordinate 2,259, forward strand.
TGAATTAAGAGAATCATCAAGGGCATCTTCACGTTTCTTAAGATCACTTGTAAATTCATCTTCAAAGCCCTTAAGTTTAGCATTAACATTTCCGTATGCTTTCTGTTTAAGTTCATCGAGATTTTTTTCAATAGTATCAAGTTCTGTCTGAATTGCAAGAGAATTTTTCTTAATTGAATCCTGGAAGTCTGACTGAAGTTTAGTCTGACCATTTGAGAATTTTTCAAAATCAGAAACAACTTTTTTCTGAGTCTGTTCCATAATCTTTCGCAAAGTAGATTCAAGCTTATCTACATCAGAACCGGCAGTATCAAGTTTATTAAGACGATACTCCATGTCTTTTTTATATGACTCAAGTTGCTTATCCAAACCAGCAAGATATTTCATCTGTTTATTTTCATAATCTTCAGAAACAGCCTTCATTGCCTTAGAAAGAGAAGCATCAAAAGAATCCATCTGATCTTTAATCTGATTGTTTAATTCTGCAAGACGCATTGTACTTTCTTTTGTCTGCACTTCAATACGCTGGGCGGTTGCACTGGAAGTCTGCTCAGCACTTGCATACTGTTGCTGAACTTTATCAATTGCTTCTTCAACCTGATTTCTTGTAATTTCTGCCTTTTGTGAAAGTTCTGCCATTGTCTGGGTTACGACAGACTGCATTTCATCAACACGGGACTGAACGCTTGCCTTATATTTTTCAAGATTATTTGTAGAAACCTTCTGATATTTTTCATAAGCTGCAGTTTCTTTTGAATCAGCCTGTGTCATTGCATTTTCATAAATTGCATCATAGCGGGCCTTAATCTGTTCTGCCTGAGTATCCATTGCTTCCTGAACAGCCTTAAGTTGTGCACTATTGTCATGTGACTGAAGGCTTAAATCAGCAACTGTCTGTTTTGTTTCATTATATGATTCAGTTACAATTTTTTGGAGTTCAGCAAGTTTCGATTTTGTTGTAGCAGCAATTGTGCTTGTCTTGGCAAGTAAATCGCCTTCAAGCTTCTTTGTTTTTTCTTCAATAGAATTCTCAAGAGCTTCAGTACGAATCTTAATTGTATTATCCAGAGCTTGTGCCTTTGCCTTAAGGTCTTCTGTATATTGTGTAGTTGAAGTTTTAAATTCTTCAGAAGCTGCATTATTTTTTGCCTTAAGTTCTGCAACAAGATTTGTAAGTTTATCTGTAAACAGAGTACTTAAGTCTTTTACTTTTGTCTTGATTGAATTATCGAGGTTTGAAGTTTTGTCATTTATTGCAACTTCAAGTTTATCTGTTTTTTCACGGAACTCTACCGTAAGAGCTGCAATTCTCTCATTTAAAGAAACAGAAAGTTTATCTGATTTTTCGCGGTACTCACTTTCAAGAGTTTTTGTTCTTTCTGCAATTGAATCATTAAATGAAGTTGCTTCTGTCTGAATATTTTTCTGAGCTTCCTTAATTTTATTTTCAATTTCGCCTGTAAGTTGTTTTGTTTTTGCACCCAAATCTTTTAGTACTGCATCATACTTTGCATTTATCTGAGCCTTAAGTTGGTTAAAAGCTGTGTCTTCAAGAGTATCTGCTTTTTTTGCAGCCTCATCATATGCACTGGAAATGTCACTTTTAATTTTAGCCATAACTTCTTTATTCTGAACAAGAGCGGCTTTTGTTGATTCATCAATTTTTTGTGCACGTCCGTTATACTCAGAAAGTAAATCTGAACCAATAGCTTTAAGCTGTTCTGAATTTTTAACTGCAAACTGTTTTGTAATATCCGGAATTTTCTTTTCGATTACTTCAACAGTTTTCTGCTGAACTGCAAGTTTAGACTGAAAGTTATCAATTACATCTGCTTCATCTTTTACACGCTGCAAATTTCTTTCTACAGCGGAAGTCATTTCCATAAGTTCACTGGCAAGTTTTCCGTACTGGTCAATCTTTGCACCAATGGCATTTACTGTGTTAATAGGCTTATCTAAATTCTTGCACAGTTTTTCAAAAGATTCATACTGACTCTGAAGTCTCTTTACTGCCGCAACAGCCTGAATCTGCTTTGCATCCAGATCACTTTTTTGTAAAGAAATCTGCTCTGCCTGAGCTTTAAAATATTTATCAAATTCAGCCTGACGAGTTTCTGCAAAACGCTTGATTTTGCCCATTGAATTTTCATTTCTTCCAATCTGTGAAATTGCAAATGCAACCGCTGCTGACAGAGCAACAGACACAATAATAATCAGAACATACAGCACTTTTTATTTCCCCACCCAAAAAGTATATGCTTTTTATAAAATTATAACGCTTTATTCTAACACAATTTTGCCTAATTGGCGATAGCTTTTAAATGAAATATCAGCTTCCCGGCACTTTATGCCAAATATTTTTTTAAATCCCTTAAGAAGATATGCTGCCTTCATTCCAGCATTTTTTGCACCTCTTACATCACATTTTAAACTGTTGCCAACATAAAGTATTTCTTCCGGTTTTACATTAAGGCTTTTTGCAAGCATTCCAAAAGGATAAAGTGAAGGTTTTAATGCTCCGCACTCTTCAGAACCAAGACAGACATCGCATAAAGATAAAACTCCCCAGATGTCGCCTTTTTGAGACGGAGGAAAATCCGAAAGAATACCTATTTTATATCCTGCATCTTTAAAAGATTTTATTGTCCTATAAACATTTTTATATGGTTTTACATGCCTAAAATATGGTTCAAGCCCCTTATAGCAGACTTTATCAATTAAAAGCTTTGCTTCCTGTGAAGAAATTTTCATACGTTCTGCCAGAAGCCTTGCCTGATATTCAAAAAAATCAGAAAGCGGTGCAGTTTTATGAAGTGCCTTTCTTACATAATTATAATGATGAAAGAATTTTATATTCCGTAAAAAATAAAAAGGCAGACGGATATAAAGACTTAAGTCAGAATAAAGAGTTCCATCTATATCAAAAGCAATTGCCTTAATTCCTTCAATCATTTTTTTATTATAGTGTAATAAAAAGAAGCTTGTCCATCACCACCAGGTGCAAACTTCCAGCTGCTTATCTGAGTTTTAATTTCATTTTGAACAGCAAGCGGTAAAAGAGATGATGGTGTTATTTCTACAGAAGCAATAGTTCCGTCAGAGCGTACCCCAAATGTAACCCTCACTTTTGGATTTCCGTCAATTAAAGAAGCTGCAGATTTTGAAAGCACAATTTTTGGTTCTGAAGGAATAAGCATCTGTCTTACAGAACCATCCAGCATTTCTATTGAAGTTTTACCGTTTTCTTTAGCCGCTCTTACCTGGGTAAAAGAATCTACAAGATCATCATCACTGTCATTTCCATAAAAAGGAGTATTTTTTAATGAAGACAATGCAGAACTTGTACTTGAACTTGCAGCTGAAGATTTTTTTTCTGCCTGCGAAGATGAAGAACTTGCAGCATTATTA
>CAZALL010000118.1:0-5654 GCA_964485955.1 uncultured Treponema sp.
CAACTGTCATTCCTTCCGGAATATGAAAATCAATTTCCATTCCACGAATATTTTTTATTTCGTTTAAATCTAAAGAACCCCATTCTGCATATTCCCAATTATCATTTAAGCACTGAAAACCAAAAGCTTCTCCATTTTGTCCGATCTCTGTAACTAAAGTTTCTGTGCCTGTAGGGTGAAAATAGCGAAGTACAATTTTATGTTCTTTTGCTCCGTCTGTTGCATAAAGCTTTGGTGCATTTTCTACCGCATTAGAAATTTCTTTTATTTTATTTATAAAAAAATCTCTTTCTTCTCCCTGTGCATAGCGAAGTGTTGAAACATATTGTGCAGGTGGTAAAACAGATTTTGCAAGTGATAATTCTTTTGGACTTAAAATTAAGTCTTCATCAGTTTTATTTTTTTTATCTTCAATAACTTCTTCTTTAGAAGCAAGGATGTTTTCAAGTTCACTTATTTTTTTCTGTTGAATTTCTATCTGCTCTCTTAAGTCTTTTATAAGAGCCAAAAGTTCTACAGTTTGTGTATTCTCTTCTGCAGGAATATCATCTATTCCTTTTATAATTTCATTTTTTAAGTTTTTATTTTCTGAATAATATTTATTTTTAAACTCTTTAATAAAGTCTGTGCAATTATTTTTTGCTTCGCTTGTATGCGGATACCATGAACCACCGTTTAATGATGTAAAAAGCCAGCCATTATTTTTTAATATTGTTCTTTGTTCTTCTGAAGGTTTACCACTAAAACGTAAATTAACTGTATTAAATTTTTCATTTATAAATGATTCCATTGTAATGATTTCTGACATAATAAGCTCCTTTCATTTATCATTAAAATAAAAAAAAGGACTTCACACCCGTTCAAATGAAATCCAATAGATTTACTTTTTTTTAATTTAGCGTGTCATTTCTTCTGTGCGTTCAAATTTCTTTTCTACTTCTTTTTCTTTTTTCTGACCAATTCCACGATCTTTTTTAATTGCCAAAATCATGTCCATTCCTTTTTTGTCTGCTTCATACATAAGATCTGAAAGTTTTGGAAGAGAAGTATTTCTTTCTGCTAAAGTTTTTGTAAGTTCATTATTGCAGACTGCAAGCATATTCTTTTTAAACTCTTCTGCAACCTGTGGGCTTACTTCAATTTTTGCTCCGCTTTTTGCACTTGCAACGTATGCACCAAGATAATCTTCTGCTTTTTCAACTTTGATTGTTTCTTTAGACAATTCCTGCTGTAAGTGAGCTTTTGGCTTTAACTGTGCTTGTGCATAGTCAATTAAACTTTCTGGTTTTACAGTCTGTTCAGGAAAGAAATATGCAGAATGATGAAACTCTCCGTCCTGTCCTTTAAAATTAAAGTAAAGACCAATTTCTTTTTCTGTAACACGGTTTTCTGCCTTATTCATGCTCTGAATTGTTCCTACAACAGAACTTTCATAACCTGCATTAAAACGTGTAAGCTGTGCTGGGATTAAATCTTTTGCATTTAAACACCAACCTGTATTGGCATTGATGATTGGCTGTGATTTTACAAATCCGTCTGCGTTAGGCATAAGCGGAGAGTTTTCACTTTCAAGACTTGCTTTAATTAACTTTGCGTTATGCTTTACAACATAACTTCCGTTCCATTCTTTTTTTTGACTTGGATGTAAATTTTGGGTATCTGACATTTAGACACCTCCTTTCATTTTCTCTTATTCTGTTTAAATACCACGCTAGGAGTTCCGGGTGATATTTTTTTTAACAGAATAAATGAAGTATTTTTTCACTAACAGTGAAAAGAGTATACAAATATAAAAACTTTTTTATAATCATCTACTCTTAAAATATACTATTGTATTTATTTGAATTTGTAAATATAATTTTAACATATTTTTGTAAATAAAATAATGACTGTTAATGTACCTTTTTCTAAAAAATTACCTTACACTCTTTTTTGTCAGGGAAATACTTTATATGTTCCCCATATTGATGATGAAGGTTTTGTAGAATTTAACTATAAAGCTGGAAACGCTGTTATTCTTTTTTATACATTTAAGGATTTTAGAAGAGCCTATATTGTCTGTGAACCCAAAAAGAAAGACACTACGGAATTAAACATACTGCCCGGAGTTTCATGTCCTATAAAAATTATTTTTACTGCAAAAGGTAAAAAAGTGGATCACTTAAAAAGAAGTCTTTTTATACTTACACAAAATGACAAATACGAAATATTTAAGTTTCCGTTAATATTCTGGTATAAACTTTCTGCCTTAATCAAATTTTCACAGGTACAAAGAAGCGACTTAGAACTTCTCTATAAAATGTTTACAAGAAAAGGAAAAAGAAAATGAACATTACAAAAGAACTTTTAGACTACTTAGGAATAATTTCTTTATGCATAAAACTTGGCGAAAAAGATTACATCTGCTTTTTAACTAAACAAATAAATGGCAATTGGATTATAAATACACAATCAGATTTAAATGTAAAAGAAGGTGAAACAATAAAAGTTCAGATAAACTACAAAGATAACTTACCTGCAGTAACTGAAGCTTTAATAATTCTCAAAGACTGTGAAATTTTAACAGTATCATTACCAGCTGTTTTTAATTCATCAAAAATAGAAAAAACATTTAATGATATTTCTTTGCTTGAACAAAAAGAAAATAAATTTGGAAGACGAAAAGAAGAACGCATAAAAATTCAAAAAGAAAACTCTAAAGATTTTATGCTTAAAAATATTGAACAGCAATTACTTTTAGAAAAACAAATATTGCCCTGTGCCTTAGTTGACGTAAGCCTACACGGGATTTGCCTTATCGCTCCCTACAGTGTTTTTTATGCAAAAGAATTTGAAAACTTTAAAGTGCGTCTTAATTTTACAGACTGTACAATGCCAGTAATTATTCTATGTCATAAAGTACATTCTCGTATTTTAAAAACATCTTTTGATAAAACTTTTATAAGCCTTTCATGTCAGCTTTTAGAACCTATACATTTTGAATGGAAAAAACATATTATAAGTCTTTTGGAAGAAAGGCTAAAATAATTAAAATCTTGAAAAATTTGTTAATCTACAATAAATTATGTGTGCAAATTAAATTATATTTTGCACGGAAGGAAATAATATGGCAAAACCAACTCCCCAGCGTACAACTTACGCACAGGAAAAACTACTGAATCTAGTTAGAGAAAGACAGTTAAAGCAGTGGTGTGTAGATAATTCATTTACACATACAACCATGTATCATCTTGCAATGGGCGACAGTTTGCCCACTTACCGCATAATTTCATCAATGACACATTTAATTGCTCCTATTGAATGGCTTTATTATGTTGATGAACCATTACCTTATAAAGCACAACTTGTACCTCAATGGGATTACAGAAGAATTTCAAAGTTTGTAAGGGAACACAAATTTGACTACAAAGTAATTGGCGAAAAATACGGACTTGATGATCTTGCTGCCTACAATCTTTTAGTTGCATACAGAACTTTTCCTACTGTTGAATTTATGAGAAAAGCAAGTGCTGACTGCAATCCTATTGATTTTTTTACAGAATCAAATATTGAACTTCCAAGAACTTTTGTTCCTGATCGTGGAAACATTGTAAACATAAAAGGAACAGTTTTACTTGTACTTACAAAAAAAGAATTTAACAAGGAACACAACTTTTTAAGCGGTTGCCGGATTATCGCAGATTGTAAAGACGGTGTAAAACTTGAAGGAACAGACACAAAGGGTGTTGTAAACATTGCAGATTTGCAGTCATACCATTTTAACTTTTCAAATGTAAAAGCGTCATTGCCTGCTTTAATAGAAAGTGTAAATGCACAGACTGTAAGGGATGTATTAACTAAAGTAAAAGAAATGCTAAAATAATTTTTATTAAAAGGAGATTTTATTTATGGCACAGTATGAATACATGTCTTCAAATACATTGAAAAGTAACTTTGATCTCTGGGAAAGCAGTATGCCTCGTGCTACAAGAAAAGTACTTGAAGAAAGATATGGTTATAATAATATGTGGGATGCCTATCTTAACAAACTTGGAAGCGAAGGCTGGGAAATAAGCGTTGGAGGCGGATCTTATGTTGTTTACCTTGCAAAGCGAAACTTTGAAGACCGCCATTTAGATCCAAAACTAAACAAGGACTTAAGAGAAAGATTAAGACTTGAATACGAATGGGAGCGGTAAAACTTTAACTTTGGTGTGCCACGTGGCACATCAAAAAAAGATCCTCTTTTATAAAAACACTTGAAAAAAAAACTTGACATTTCAAAATACATATGCTATATTAAAAACATGAAAGGTACTTGGGGCGGAAGACGTGAAGGTTCAGGAAGAAAGCCTACCGGCAAAAATATTGTGAACATAACTCTTACGCTTACAAAAGATGAAGCTAAACTTCTTAAAGAAATTGCAAAAAGTAATGAACTTAGTGTAAGTCGCTTAATTGCCAAGTACTTTAACCTTACGGAACTAACACAAAAACATGATGATAATTCCGTAAAAAATGGATAAACCGTAAACTTTTTATGAAAGCCATTGGGTAAAATCCCATAAATAAACGGTTTTAGCAAAAACATGCAGTTAAGCTTTGTCCGGAACGGCTAGCATAAGGCTCTGCATACATTGACAGGGGGGCATTGTATGCCAGAACAGAAAAGAAGGGCTTTTTCACCGCTATATTTTATACGCACAAAAAAGCATATTAACCAACCGGACATAAAAGTCTTAAGGGAACAATTTATTGCAGAAAGCGATCAGGCGGAATTTCCACCATTAAAGTACGAAAACACTCGTATTTATCCGATTGCCGAAGCAGACTTTCCCGGAGTCTTAAGTCGTATGACAGCAACCCAAGCTGGAGAATGGGCAAGATCAAAATGCCACCAGCAGAACTGGGAAGTAGACCTTGACAATATAGAATGCTGTCTTTCTAATCTTGAAATGGATTTTTAAATCAAAAGGAGAACATTATGAAAAAACTTTTAAGTGCATTTGCATTAACACTTGCTTTATTTACATTTGCTGCCTGCGGTGATCCGACAGGAGAAAATAATAATGATGATAACGAAAACAAAGATACATACCTTGTAACAGAAGATACAGAATTTGCTCCCGGCTGGTATAAAGTTACTGGTGTAGATCCAGAAGGCAATACACAAACTATATATTATTATTTTACGGATTTAGATTCTCCTGTAGTTAGAGCTGGAGATGATGAAACTGAGTATTTAGGCGATAAATTAGAATCCATGCAAAAAGTTATAGGTTTTAATGAAGTACAACAAGGTGTAATAACAAATCCTAATTTTAAAATGATAAAAATAAATGAATCTGAATTACCTAAATGGTTTATACCTTTTGAAGCAGGCTGGTATAAAGTTACTTATGAAAGATCTAGTAATAATATAGTTATTGAATATTTTCATTTTAATTCAAATAAAGAACTTGATAGAGTAGGAAGTGATACTGAAGAATATAAGGATAATAAATTTGATCTATATAAAACATATTCATCTTGGGACAATTTTAGTATTGGTTTAAGTCAAAGTAATGTTGATTATTCAAAAATAGAAGAAAAAGTTCTTCCGGACTGGGCAAAAACAACTGAGTAAATAAAAAAAATTATTCACCTAAAAAAGGAAACCTAGACGGTTTCCTTTT
>CAZALL010000119.1:0-5602 GCA_964485955.1 uncultured Treponema sp.
AGTTAAGGCTTGCCCTAATCCATATATTTTAAAAATTCTTGCAAGCGAAGGATGTGGTGCAGACTGTTCAAGTTTACCGGAACTTATGCTTTCTAAAATGGCTGGCATTAAGGGGGAATCTGTAATTTTTACTTCAAACGAAACTCCTGCATCTGAATTTGTATATGCTTACAATGAAGGTAATTTAATTAATCTTGATGACATTACTCATATTGAATATTTAAAAAATGCTTTAGGTGGAAAACTGCCACAAACTATTTGCTTCCGCTATAATCCAGGTCAGGCAAAACACGGTTGTAATTCTATCATTGGAAAACCAGAAGAAGCTAAGTACGGTCTTACCCGCGATCAGATTTTTGAAGCATATAAAATTTGTAAAGAAGAAGGTGTAAAACATTTTGGTCTTCATACAATGGTTGCTTCTAATGAATTAAATCCAGATTTTTTTGCAGATACGGCAAAACTTGTTTTTGAACTTGCTGTAGAAATTAAAGAAAAGTGTGGAGTAAATATTGAGTTTACAGATTTAGGCGGAGGACTTGGAATTCCTTATAAACCGGATCAGAAAAAAGTTGACTACGATGAAGTTGCTCTTAAAATAAAAAAACTTTATGACCAGATAATAGTTCCTGCAGGTCTTGATCCTATGGGAATTTACTGGGAATGTGGCCGACCAATTACAGGACCTTACGGTTACCTTGTTTCTACAGCCATTCATGAAAAACATATTTACCGCGACTATATTGGTCTTGATTCCTGCATGGCAGATTTAATGAGACCTGGTATGTATGGAGCTTATCATGAACTTACTGTAAGCGGAAAAGAAAATGCTCCTTTAACACATACTTATGATGTTGTAGGAAGTCTTTGTGAAAACTGTGATAAATTTGCGGTTCAAAGAAAACTGCCAGAAATTGATATAGGCGATTTAATAATAATTCATGACGCTGGTGCTCATGGTCGTGCTATGGGATTTAATTACAATGGAAAACTTCGTGCCGGTGAAATTTTACTTAGGGAAGATGGTTCTTTTGTACAGATTCGCCGTCGTGAAACTATAGATGATTTGTTTGCTACAATGGATTTAAGTGGAGTTGATTCATTTAAAGTTTAATTAACAGTCATTGAGTTAAGCTTAGTGTGACACATTTTTTGTCATACTGAGTTTATCTTAAGATCTGGCTGTAAACAAAGTATTTATTTTTTGTGACGGATACAATCTTTTTTGAATTATTGAAAGTTTTTTCATATTATCTTATTATAGCAGTTGTTATTTAAACAAAATCTGGAGTTTTTACTAATGAAAAAATTACTTGCTTTTGCTGCAATGCTTTTTGCCGGAACTTTTGCATTCTCTCAGATTACAACTGCAGCCCAGTTTTTTAGTTCAGTAAGCGATTATTATGCAACTCTTACAGACTATGAAACAAATTTAAATATTACTATTGGAAGAAAAAAGCTTTCTGGTAAAGTAAGTTTTAAACGTCCTGAAATGCTTAGAATAGATTTTACTTCACCTGCAGATCAGGTAATTGTTTTTGATGGTGATAATTATAAATGCTATCTTCCGGAAAGTTCAGCTATTCTTGAACAGGCTGTAAACGGAAATTCTGCAAATCTTTCTAAGGGTCTTTCACTTATGAGCAGGTATTATACAATTGCTTATGAAAGCGGACAGGATCCTGTTGCTTTAGAAGAAGGCAGTGAAGAAATGGTTGTTAATTTAATTCTTTCGCGCCGTACTGCTTCAGAAGAATTTAGAACAATAAAACTTTCTGTAAATCCAACTACAAAGTTAATAAGACGTGTTACTGCTACTTCTACAAAAAATGAAGTTTATGTATTTGATTTTACTGAATATAGCACAAATATTGGTATAAGCGAAAAACGTTTTGTTTACGATCCTCCAACGTCTGCAAATAATTACAGTAACTTCCTTTTCTCGGAGTAATAAAAATGGAAAGCTATGGTGCAATATTAAAAAAAGCGCGTGAAGAAAAAATGCTCGATTTTGCAACAATTGAGCGGGATACATTTATTTCAAAAAAATATCTTGAAGCTCTTGAGGCTGAAGAAACATCAGAGTTTCCTGGTGAAGCACATCTTGTAGGATTTTTAAAAAACTATGCTTCTTATCTTGGAGTTGATGTTGATGAAGTTTTAAAATATTATCATGCAAAAAAAATTCAGGAAGCACCTATTCCAGATGGTTTGATCGAAAAACAAAAGCCGGCTTATGTTCTTCCGCTTATAATAATTTTTTCAGTCCTTGGAGTTTTACTTCTTGTTGCACTGATTGTATTTTTACTTGTAGGTCTTCCAAAAATTAAAAGTGAACACCAGCAGATTATTGAACAGTCTACAAAAGCAAAGCAGTATACTCTTTCTGAAAGTGGACTTACAAAAAGACTTTATAAAGGTGATCAGATTTTTGTTCCGACAGGTGAAGGTGAAGGAAATATTATTCTTACTGTTAATAAAACAATCGGTAATCTTTCTCTCGAAACGCCTGGTGGAAATCAGTTTTTAGACTTAAGTGAAGAACGCGAACTTGACATTAATGGTGATGGCAATGCAGATATTATAGTTTATTTAAGTGATATTTCTGCAAGTGATGAAACTAGAGGTGCGGAAGTAAGACTACTTCCTAAAAATGGTGCTGAAATTTCTTCTCAGGTTGCAGGTATGCAAGAGACTTCTGTTGAAACCGTTGTAGAAGCTGTTTCAAAAAATGTTAAGCAGACACTTATTCTTGAAGATAACAGGGCTTATCCTTTTACAGTAAATGTTTCTTTCCGTGGTGCTTGTATTTTCCGTCATAGAGTTGATAATAAGGAAGTAATTGAAGATTATTATACTAATGGTGATAATTTTCCAATTACTGCAAATAACGGAATCCGCTTGTGGATGAGCAATATAAATGCAATAAAAATTCAGGTAATTGCAAATTCAAAAACTTTTGATCTTGAAGTTGGTAAGGCCGGTCAGGTAAAAGTTGAAGATATTAAGTGGGTAAAAGACGGTGAAGGAAAGTATCGTCTGGTGGTAATGGAACTTGACTAAAAAAAAATTTTTTCTTGACCAGCACGGTTGTGCTAAAAATCAGGTGGACGCAGAATTAATATACGCCCGCCTTGAAGCACTTGGTTTTATAGCAACGGATAATTCAAGTGATGCTGATTTAATTGTAATTAATTCATGTGGATTTATTGAGAGTGCAAAAGAGGAAAGTCTTTCTTCTTTAATGCTTTTTCGTTCTTCCTGTAAAAATGCAAAAATTCTTCTGACAGGCTGTCTAGCTGAACGTTATGCTGAAGTTTTTAAAACTCAACTTCCTGAAGCTGACGGTATTTTGGGTAACGGCGATATTTCAAAAATTGATCAGACAGTTGATTCTCTTTTTAAGAATGAGCGTCCTGTATTGAAGTTTGAACAAAAAGGTGTCTGCTGCGGTGAACGAACAAAACTTTTTGGATTTCCCGGAAGTGCTTATGTAAAAATAACTGAAGGTTGCAATAACTGCTGTTCATTTTGTGCAATTCCTTTGATTCGCGGGCAACTTCGTTCAAGAAAAGTTCAGGATATTGTTGAAGAAATAAAACTTCTTGTATCTCGCGGTATATATGAAATAAATTTAATTGGGCAGGATTTAGCCGCTTTTGGTACTGGAAATGATGATGATAAGTCTTGCGATTTGGCAGCTTTGATCGAAAAAATTTCTGAAGTAAAAGGTAACTTTGTTGTCCGTCTTTTATATATTCATCCGGATCATTTTAATAAAAATATTCTTTCTGCAATGAAAAAAGATAAACGCTTTTTGCCGTATTTTGATATTCCTTTTCAAAGTGGAAGCAATCAGATTATAAAAAGCATGAATCGTCATGGAACAAAAGAAAAATATATTGAACTTGTAAATGATATTCGCAGTGTTTTTCCTGAGGCTGCAATTCGTACAACTTTTTTAACAGGTTTCCCTGGTGAAACAAAAGAAGATGCTGAAGAAACAAAAGATTTTCTTTTAAAAATAAAAAGTGACTGGAGCGGATGTTTTGCATACAGTCGTGAAGATGATACGCCTGCTTATAATTTTAAAAATCGTGTGGCACATAAAATTGCCCTGCAGCGTTCAGAAGAACTTTGTGAAATACAAAAAGATATTACTCAAGAAAAATTAAAAAGTCGTACTGGAAAAATATACGATGTGCTTGTTGAAGAAATAATAGAAAATAAAGCTGATACTGACGAAGGACTTGCAATAGGTCGAACCTGGTTTGAAGCTCCTGAAGTTGATGGAAATATTGTTATCCGTTATGATCTCTGTGATAAAAATGCAGTTGAACAGATTTTGCCTGGAAAAGTTGTAAAAGTAAGGGCAGATTCTTCATCCGAATTTGATCTGGATGGAGTTTTCTGTGCAAAGTGAAGAATATCTTGCAGTTTTAAATGATTCTCAAAAAGAAGCTGTTTTACATGACGGTCCTTCTCTTTTAATTCTGGCAGGGGCTGGAAGCGGAAAAACTAGAGTTATTACTACAAAGATTGCTTATTTAATACAGAAAAAAAATTACTTGCCTTCTCAAATTCTTGCAGTAACGTTTACTAAAAAGGCTGCCCGTGAAATGCAGGAAAGAGCAGTTCTCCTTGAAGAAAAAGCAGCTTACGCACAGATAAGAACTTTTCATTCTTTTGGTGCTTATTTTTTAAGGCTTTATGCAGAGTCAGCTGGCATTTCTCCAGATTTTACAGTTTATGATGATGATGATATGGTAACTTTGCTTTCTAAGGCAGTTCCATCTCTTACAAAAAAACAGGCAGCAGAATATGCTCATAAAATTTCTCTTGCAAAAGATTATTGCCTTCTTCCACAGGATTTTGAAGACGCAGATAATTTTTATGTTCAGCAGCTTGATGTTGATTCTTCATTTGCAAATGTTTATTGTGAGTATCAGAAAAAATTAAAGAATACAGGCAATGTTGATTTTGGCGATTTAATAATGCTACCTTATCTGGTACTTAAAAATAATAAAGAAATTGCACAGAGTATTCATTATCGCTACAGAGTAATTCTTGTTGATGAATATCAGGACTCTAATGTCGCACAGTTTCTTTTACTGCAGGAACTTTCTGGAGTTAAAGAAAATTCTGGAACTTACGTTTGTGTTGTTGGTGATGATGATCAGAGCATTTATAAATTCCGCGGTGCTGAAGTTCAGAATATTTTAAATTTTCAAAAATATTTTCCCGGAACTCAGATTGTACGTCTTGAAAAAAATTATCGTTCAACTTCAGAAATTTTATCATGTGCAGATTCAGTCGTAAAAAATAATCAGAACAGACTTGGAAAAACTTTAGTTTCTGTGCGGGGAAAGGGTAAGACACCAACTCTTGTATTTTTACCGTCGCAGGATGATGAAACACAGTTTTGCGCAGATATGATAAAACAGTCGCATGAAAAAGGTGTGCCTTACAGTGACTGGGCAATTTTGTACAGAATGAATGCACAGTCTATGGGATTTGAGTCAGAATTTTTAAGGCAACAGATTCCATATTCTGTTGTGGGGTCTTTAAAATTTTATGAACGTGAAGAAATAAAAGATGCTTT
>CAZALL010000120.1:0-3793 GCA_964485955.1 uncultured Treponema sp.
ACCATAGGACATCCTTTGTTTACATAATCTACATATTCTTTTTTACAGAGAATCATTGCACCGCGAGGTCCGCGTAAAGTCTTATGTGTTGTAGTTGTAACTATATCAGCCCATTTAACAGGATCATAGTCATCTGTAAATACTTTTCCTGCAACAAGACCTGCAAAGTGTGCCATGTCAACCATTAATGTTGCTCCGCACTTGTCTGCAATTTCCCTAAAACGGCGGAAATTTATTTTTCTTGGGTAAGCGGAATAACCTGTAAGCAAAATTAAAGGTTTAACTTCCATTGCCTGTTTTTCGATTGCGTCATAATCAAGAAGACCTGTTTCTTTATCAACACCGTAAGGGTGGCTTTCAAACATACGGGCAGAAACATTCATCCTATAACCGTGAGTAAGATGACCTCCGCATGAGTAGTCAAGTCCCATTAATTTTTGGTTGCCAAATTTTTTGCGAAGGGAGTCAAACTGCTGGTCTGTAAGTTCTGCAAGAGATTTTACTCCAAGTTCTTCAAGTGTAGGTGTTTCAATTTTTTTTGAAAGAATTGCCCAGTAGGCTACAAGATTTGTATCTGCTCCAGAATGAGGCTGAACGTAGGCGTAGTCTGCTCCAAAAAGTGCTTCGGCTTCACGGGCTGCAGTGTTTTCTACGGCGTCAATGTTTACGCATCCACCATAGTATCTGTGTTCAGGGTAACCTTCTGCATATTTGTCTGTAAGAAGATTTCCCATAGCTGCCTGTACATTAAGTGAACAGTAATTTTCTGATGCAACAAGTTTAAGGTGTTTACGCTGATTTTCAAGTTCATTTACAATACTTGAAGCAATTTCAGGACCAACGGCTGCGACCTGTTCAAGATTTGCAACGTAAGATAACATTGCGGCATTTACTTTGTTACCGCACAGTGAAAGATAGTTTTCAATAGCTGAAGACATAAATTCCTCCAAAAAAAAGATTGCTTGATGATATATTAAAAATGTAAAATTTGGAAGTGCAATTTTATTTGAGACTTTTTATTTGTTGTCAAAAAAATGGATATTTTATAAAATGGCATTCTTAAAACTTTATAAAGCAGATATTGTGAAGTAATTTTTGTTTTTCTTACGAGGAAATTTTTTAATGAACAAAAAGGTTTATATAATCGGTCATAAAAATCCTGATACAGATTCAATTGTTTCGGCAACTGCATATGCAAGGTTAAAGCAGCTTTTAGGAAAATCAAATTATATTGCAGCCCGTGCCGGTAAGTTAGCTCCCCAGACAGAATATATATACAAGCGTTTTAATGTAAAGCCACCCCGCTATATTCCGGATTTAATTCCAAAAGTTGACTATTACATGAATGATAAGGCACTTCTTGTGGATGAAAATGAAACTTTGCTTAAGGCTGTTGATAAAATGATTACCGCAGATGCAAAAGTTCTTCCGGTTGTAGATAAAAATGGAAAATATCTTTCTATGCTTAACTACAATGCTTTTGCGATGAATGCATTTAAAATTCTAAATCCCAAAAGAGAAGATCTTGTTTTAACTTCGCTTAAGCTTATAGAAAAAACTTTAAATGCAACTCCTATAATTGAATTTGATGCAGAAAAATATTTTACCTGTACAATAATGGTTGGAGATGACAGCATAGATTCAGAAAAACTTCTTCTTGCTGAACATAAAAGTGAAAATCTTGTTGTAATTTTAGGTGATAGGGAAGATATACAAAAATTGTGTATTGAAGCAAAGGTTAGGGCTATTATTGTTACAAAAGACTATATTATTTCTAAAGAAATAAAAGCACTGGCAGAAAAAAATAAGGTGTCTGTACTTTCAAGTCACGATTCAACTGCAACTACTGCCATGCTTACGGCTTATTCTTCTCCAGTAGCTTCTATGGCGGACAATAGCGTTCAGCCTGTTCACTTAGGAGATACAGTTCAGAAAATAAAACCGCTTCTTGCTCAAAGTCCTGCTCGCTGTCTTCCTGTTGTAGACGGAAACAATAAAGTTCTTGGAACAATAAGTGAAAGTGACCTGCTTCTTGAACCAAACATTCAAGTAATTTTAGTTGACCACAATGAACCTTCCCAGGCTGTAGACGGACTTGAACATTTTATAATTCAGGAAATAATTGATCATCACAGAATTGGTACTTTATCTACAAAATATCCTATTACTTTTATAAATAAACCTGTAGGTTCGACAGCAACTTTAATTTCTGCCCTTTATCGTGAAAACAGAATAAGTATTCCTAAAGATATTGCGGCATTGCTTTTGTGCGGAATTTTAAGCGATACTTTAATCTTACAGTCTTCTACTACTACAGAAACAGATGTTTATACTGCAGAATATCTAAGTAATATAACTGATTTAGACATAAAGTCTTTGGGAGAAGACATTATAAAAAGTGGAAGTCATATAGGCGGAAGAAGTGCCAGCGAAATTATAAATCAGGATATGAAGGAATATTGTGAAGCTCAGGAAAAATTTACTGTAAGTCAGATTGAAGTTGATTCTACAGTAGAAATTTTAAAGCGTAAAAAAGAGCTTCTTGAAGAACTGGAAAATGAAAGAAAGAGCAGGGGACTTTTGTTTAGTGCACTTTTAATTACAGATATTACAACTTTAAGTTCAATAATGTTTTTTGCGGCTAAAGGTGAATTTGAAGATTTTGTTCATTTTCCAAAACAGGAAGATCATGTTTACTTTTTAAAGGATGTTGTTTCAAGAAAAAAACAGCTTATTCCGCTTCTTACAGAAATTATTCTTAAAATGGAATAAATGGCATCTTTCAAAATTATAAGTTTTAAAACTTACAATTTTAAAACTTACCTTGAAGTAAGGCATTGTCTTTGTTATAATACTTGGCACTTGAATTTAGACAAAATATACACCTGTTAAAGTAAAATTAAGCAGGCTTTGAGGTAAATATATATGAAAGCAATCGAACTTGAAAAAGCTTATAACCCTAAGGATTTTGAAGACAGAATCTATTCACAGTGGGTAGAAAAAGGATGTTTTAAACCTGCATCAGACGAAGATTCGCCTGTACACTGTAGCTGCTGTCAGGGTAAGCCAAATTATACTGTAGTTATTCCGCCTCCTAATGTAACAGGTGTCCTTCATATGGGACATGGATTAAACAATACTCTTCAGGATATAGTTATCCGCTATCACAGAATGAAGGGAGATAATACTCTCTGGATTCCGGGAACAGATCATGCTGGTATTGCAACTCAGAATGTTGTAGAAAAAGCTCTTAAAAAAGAAGGAAAGAGTCGCAACGATCTTGGACGTGAAAAATTTATTGAACGTACCTGGCAGGTTACTCATGAACATCATGACACAATTGTAAAACAGCAGAGAAAACTTGGTAATTCTGTTGACTGGAAACGTGAACGCTTTACTTATGATGAAGGTCTGTCTAAGGCTGTACGCGATGTTTTTGTTACTCTTTACGAAAGAGGCCTTATGTACAAGGGACAGTATCTTGTTAACTGGTGTCCCCGCTGTGGTACTGCTCTTGCTGATGATGAAGTTGAACATACAGATACAAACGGTGCAATGTATCACATCTGGTATGAATATGCTGATGGCAGTGGAAAAATTGAAGTTGCCACAACACGTCCAGAAACTTTTTTTGGTGATACTGCAGTTGCCGTAAATCCTGATGATGAACGCTACAAGTCTATTGTAGGAAAAAAATTAAAGCTTCCTCTTACTGGTAAAGAAATTCCTATTATTGCAGATACTTATGTTGACATGGCATTTGGAACTGGTATGGTAAAAATTACTCCTGCCC
>CAZALL010000120.1:3803-5582 GCA_964485955.1 uncultured Treponema sp.
TTAAAATGTGAACAGGCAAGAAAACTTGTAATCGAAGACTTAACACAGGCAGGTCTTTTTAAGGGAGAAGAAAAAATAGTTCACTCTGTAGGACATTGTTACCGCTGTAATACAGTTGTTGAACCTTATTTGTCTACACAGTGGTTTGTAAAAATGAAGCCAATGGCAGACAAGGCACTTAAGGCATGGAAAGACGGAGAAATTGTATTCTATCCTAAGAAGTGGGAAAATACATATACACACTGGTTGGAAAATATACGCGACTGGTGTATAAGCCGTCAGATTTGGTGGGGACACAGAATTCCTGCATGGTACTGTGATGAATGCGGTGAAACAATTGTAAGTCGAGAAGATCCTCAAAAATGTCCTAAATGTGGTGCTTCAAAAGAAAAACTTAAGCAGGATCCAGATGTACTTGATACATGGTTTTCTTCATGGCTCTGGCCTTTTTCTACACTGGGCTGGCCTGAAAAAACAAAAGATTTTGAAAAATTCTATCCAACAACAGCTCTTGTAACTGCCTACGATATTATTTTCTTCTGGGTAAGCCGAATGATTATGGCAGGCCTTGAATTTACTGGTAAGGCTCCTTTCCATGATATATACATTCACGGACTTGTACGCGACAAAATGGGCCGCAAGATGAGTAAGTCTTTGGGTAACGGAATTGATCCGCTTGAAATAATTGACATGTACGGAGCAGATGCCCTCAAGTTTACATTAAGTTACATGTGTGCCCAGGGACAGGATGTCTTGATTGACAAAGACAGCTTTAAAATGGGAAGTAAATTCTGTAATAAAGTATGGAATGCCAGTCGCTATATTCTTGGAAATCTTGAAGGCAGAACTCTTATTCCTGTAAAGGATTCAGATTTAACTGAATTAGACAAATGGATTTATACTTGCCTTGACAAAGCTGCAGAAAGTGCAGGACAGGCCCTGGAAAGTTACCGCTACAATGATGCAGCTTCTGCACTTTATGAATATTTCTGGAATGAATTCTGTGACTGGTATGTAGAAGCAACAAAACTTTCATTTAAGAATGGGGACGAAAGAGAAAAAGATAGGGCTGTAAGTGTACTTTTGAATGTACTTGAAGAAAGTTTACGTCTTTTGCATCCTTATATTCCTTTTGTAACAGAAGAAATTTATTCAAAACTTCCGCTTGCAGAACTTATTGCAAATAGAAAAGCTTCTAGTGATCTTAAAATTTTACCAGACTGCCAGTATACAGGTCTTCTTGTAAATGCACCTTATCCTTTGGCTAAAGCTGAACGTAAAAATAAGGAAGTTACAGAACGTTTTGAAATTCTTCAGGAACTTATTCGTAACATACGAGCTCTTCGTGTAGAATGCGGAATTGACCCTGCTTCAAAAATAAACATTGCAATTCATATTGAAGCTGAGTCTGCTTCTCAAGTAATCAAAGAAAAAACAGACATGATTTGTCTTCTTGCGGGGTTAAAAAATATTGACTTTGTTGAAGCAAAGCCTGAAAATTCAATAGGAACAATTGGAAAGGGATTTGAAGCCTTTGTTTTAGTTGATGAAAATATTAACCGTCAGCAGTTGCTTGACAAATTTACTAAGGAAGCAGAAAAAGAAAGTGCCTACGCAAAGCGTATTGAAAATAAACTTAACGGTTCTTTTGCCCAGCATGCTCCTAAAGAAGTTGTAGAAGAAGAAAAAAAGAATCTTGAAGAAATAAAACGCCGTATAGAAAAACTTAATGATTATATAAAAAGTCTGTAGTGCAAAATAAAGAGGTAGATTGATGGC
>CAZALL010000121.1:0-5565 GCA_964485955.1 uncultured Treponema sp.
TTAAAACTAAAATTATAAATAAATAAATTGTTTTTTTTATAGCTCTAGTTTTCCAGTTCCACCAGTTCCATTTACTGTAGCGGAATAAATATTCTGTCGTAAAGAAAAATATTGTTCCGCTTATAAAAATAACTACCATTGAAAGTGCGGTATAATGCCTTGCTAAAAAGAAAAGCATTCTTTGTGATAAATATTTTATTTCTGCACTTATTTTGTTTAGAAATTTTTTTATCACAAAACGCACATTACCCATTAGTAAATTTCTTCTCCGCTTGCACTTAATTCACTATCCATAATCATTGCGTTTTCAGGATAAAATTCAGTTTCTTCAGTTTGTGCAGATGAAGTATTATTTTCATCACTTTTTGCACTGTTAATAAGCTGGATTTTATTTACGCTTACACTTAAACGGTTTTTCTTTTCTTCGTTTACTTCATAGCGTAACTGTCTTAATCTTCCTTCAATAATTACTTTTTGCCCCTTCTTTAAGTAAGGAAGCATTTTTTGAGCCCAATCGCCAAAGATTGCAAGATTAAAAAAACTTACTTCGTTTTCCCAACTGCCTTCTGCGTTTTTTTTTGAAAGATTGTTTGCAACGCAAAATTCTACAATTTTAACGCCATTTGCATTTACCTTCATTTCTGCGTCACGAACTACATGACCAAAAAAATCACATCTGTTAAAATCTGACATAATTTACTCCTGTAAAAATATTTTATTTATTTAAATATTCAATTAACTGTGTTACTAAGCCAATAATGGCTACTATAATTATCAATACCCATAAAATAATTCTTGTAATCCATACAATTTTATATTGTATATTTTGATACTTAAAATTTTTTATAAAGTATTTACTCTTTTCAAAAATTGTCTGTTTTGCAGGCTTCTCTTCTGTTTGTTCTTCCTCCTCTTTTTGTATTTTTTCTTCTTGGGGTGTTTCAAAAAATTTAAGCCATTTTAATCTGTTTTTTCTCTTCATGTATTAACTCCAAATTTTGTTTCTATCTGTTTTATTCTGTTAAAATATTTATCAAGTAAAACTTTATTGCAAATTCTTATGTTAAGCGGATATTCTTTTTCTGCATTTTCAAGTTCTTCTTCGTATTTTATTTTTATGTTTGTTGGCATAAAAAATATTTTCTTATAGCGTAAAATTTCGTCCTTGTTATTAAGTGAACTAAAATCAAGCTGGCAAGTCTTACAATATGCGTCATGCAGATTATGACGGTTACCACAGACTGGACAAGTGATGATCTCTTTTTCTTTTTTTTCTGCATTTGCTTTTTTTTGCTGTATAAAATTTTTAAATTTTGCCATAAGATGAATTTCTGTAAAGCATTTGTAAAAATAACCGTCAAAATTTTCTTTTTGCTTGCATTTTAATTTTAAATAATTAAAAGACCATTCAAGATATTTAAAAAGCTCTGTGTCTTTTAGGTTTAAGTTTTTTGCATTTTCAAAAAGATGTGGAAAAGGAGAAGGCGAAAAACTTACAGGGTATCCAAAAAGTGAGTTTAATTTTTCCTGAATATTATTTTTAGATAAAAATTCTTTTTCTACTTCTTTGTTTTGATTTTGTTCTAAAATATTTATGTTTTGAGAAGTAGTAGAAGTATATGCTTTATTATCTAGTTTATTATTAGGTCTAAATTCTTGACCCGTGCCGGTCAAAATTCTTGACCCGTACGGGTCAGAATTCTTTACCCGCGAAAGTTTATTTTCTTCTTCACGGGTCAAATTTCTTGACCCGCAATTTTCATCTTTTTTATCTTCAATTTTCTCCTTTTTTTCTGCACGAGAAATTGCCGTATAATAAAGACAAAAATACTGACTGCCCTGTGCCGTTTTTTTTACATCAAATACCTGAATATTTTTAACGTCTTTTTTTATGATAAGACCTTTTTTTACAAGGTTCTGTAAAACAGATAAAACTGTTTCTTTAGAAAGATTTGTATTTTCCATAAGATATTTTATAGAGCCATAAAAATATCCCATACCGTCCTGACAAAAGCCATGAATAATGGCATATATAATGAGTTCATTAGATTTTAAGCCTAAATCTCTTGTCATCCAGCGTTGAATGTTTATATAAGCTTCTTTTTCAAATCTTTCCATAATAAACCTTTCCTTACATCACTTTTTAACTTTTTCAAAATGTGTTTCTATACAAAATCTTGCAATTAAATTTTTTGAATTATTGTTATCGCAAATTGAATAAAACTCACACTTTGAACAGTTAAGTTCTTTCTTTACTATGTAATGCTCATTTCCAAAAGTGTCTTCTACATTAAAGACATCTCCTTCTTCAAACATAAGTTTTCCCTGTATTAGCTTCATTTATTTACCTCTCATCTCTATAATAATTTTTTTAATTTCATCCTGAACTCTAATAATTTTTCCGTCAGAAATATTTTGTTTTAAGTAAGGAAGAAAAATAGAAATTATTTTTCCAACATAATCTTCTGTCGTAAAATCTTTTTCCGCTGCAAACTTTGTAGCGTTGACATTATTTTTTAAGACAGAGATTGAACCATAATTATGAATTGAACTTATAAAACTCTGTTCTATCATAGGATTTATAGCTTTCCTGTAATTTCTTCAGCGTCTTGAGGTAACTCAAAATTACATATAACTTCAGGAGAAAGATCTGCAATTCGTTCATCATTGTAAATTTCTTTTGGAGTGCGTCCTTTTAGAATTTCAGAAAGAACAAAAACTAATGCTGTATAAAATCCGTCTGAAAAACCTTTTTCTTCTGCACTTTTACACTGAATATTTTTTTCTTCAAGAGTTACAAAAACTGTGTCATCACCTGTTTTAGGAAGAGGACGTTCTATACCGTCAGAATGATTAAAATTTAAGGAAGAAGGAGTTCCTTCATTGTCGCTTAAAGCTTCACTTATATCATTATTAAAATTTTCATCTTCTAAATTTTCTTTAATTTCATCTCTTTTTTGTGAAGAATTATTTTCTGATTTTTTCTTAGGGTGATTTTCATTGTAAATCTGATTGATTGAAGCTTCACCTTTTTCAATTCGTTTTTTTTGTTCTTCACTTGCATTGTTTTCTACAGAAATTGCACGGTTTACAGTTCTTTTTGAAACACCTAGTTCTTCTGCAATAAAGTCTGCCTTATCACCTTCAAAATTCTGTACATAATCACTTCCCATTAGTACTCTTAAATTTTGCATAAGTTCCTGCCCAGAAAGATTTCTACGATCAATCTGTAGATGAAGAACATAGTGATAGGCTTCATCAAAGTTTTCAAAATGATGTTCAAAATATGGAACAGTTGTAAATCCTGCTTTCTTACTTGCTGCAAGTCTTGTGTAACCATCAATTAAATAATTGTGTTCTGTTTGATTTTCATCTTTTACAATCCAAATATGAACAGGTTGGCTTTGATCAAATCCTTTTTCATTCATGTTGTTTGCAATTCGTTCAAGAAGTTCTTCATTGATTGAATATAAAGATTTAAATTTTTCATGCTCTTCAATTTTATTTATGTCAATTATTTTTGAAAGTTTAAGTCCTGAATTTGCTACAGGCAGATTGTTTGTTCCATTTGTCATTAAGCTTATTTTTTTTGCCATTTTATTTTTTCTCCGTCTTTAGAATTTTTCTACATTTTTTTCTTCACCGCAAAGCATATTGCAGAGTTTGTTAAATTCAATTGCAAGTCTTTTGCTTCCAATTACATGACTTTCTGTACTTACACAAAATCCTTCTACCTGAGTGTAATTTTGAGCAATGGGAGAACGTGGAATATGAACATCTAAAATGTTTTGAAAAGTTGATTCAAAAAGTTCTACAAATTGAGATTGAAGTGAATCAGAAAAACGTGTATAAGAATCTACCCAGTCAGAATATAAAAGATACCACTTATCAATTTGACTTGGAGCATCATCATAAATTTGCTTTTGTAAAAAGCAAGTTGTCGTATAATCAAAAGAAGTAAAACGTATTGGAGTTAAAATTATATCTGCAGCAATTAAGGAATTGATTACAATGTTGTCATAAGTCGGTGCAGAATCAATAATTACAAAATCATATCCATGAACAGTCCGCAGAGTTTTTTGTAATTCATTATAGCCAATTCCACGAAGCTTAAAAATATTTAAATGACTTGGAATGATGTCAACATTTTTTATTTTTGAAGGAATAGAATAGCCTTCTGTTGAATTATGACTTAATGCTTCAAAAACATTTTGTCTTTCAATTTTATCTTTAATACCTTCAATTCCTGAAGTGTAATACATTGTTGCAGAATTGTTAGGATCACAGTCTAAAAATAAAATCTTAAGACCCCTCGCTGCAAGACAGTTTGCTGTCATGATTGAGTTAGTGGTTTTCCCAACTCCACCTTTCATGTTGATAATGGCGATTGTTTTCATATTCTTTCCTTCCGTTAAAAGACTGGAACACAATATCTACTCGCCCGATTGGTATGATTGTGTTCCAGTTCAAAAAAAAAAGCAGACTGTAGAACGGGTAGTTTACAATCTGCTTCCAATTAGCCCCTCACAAAAAGGAACTATGATAATACCCGTTCATTTTGTCATAGTGCTTTTCTGCAAGTTCGAAATCTGTAACAAGTTACACTTCAGATGAAAATAAATGTATGTAAGGAAATATTCTCTAACTGAAAAAATCGTAAATTGCTACGACACTGAGAATATCAGAAATTGATGACATAAAATGAAAAACTATTGACACTTTTATAGTATTTGAGTAGTATGTCAATAACATTTTAATATACTTTAGAATGGAGTCCCAAAAAGGCTCCATTTTTTGTATACAGACAGTTCCGGAAAATCCGGGGGAATACATTGGAATATATATCATTAGATTCTATTCAAAATTACACTGAATGTGCAAAAGAAATTGAGGGGCTTGGTTTTAATCTGATTGAATTAAAAATTGTTCCTCAAAAAAATTCAGTAAAAATTAGTGTGGTTATTGCTTCAAAAGATCCTTCTAAAGATATTGGAGTAAGTGACTGTGCAAAGGCTCACCGGGCACTACAGACAAAATTAATTGCTTTGCTTGGTAAATCCGAAGATGAAATTTATATGGAATGTTCTTCTCCTGGTATGGAAAGAAATATTAAAAATGCTGCAGAATTTGCTCTTTTTATAGGACGTGAAGTCAGGGTGTGGGACAAAACTGTAAGCGACTGGGTTGGCGGAAAAATTATTAGTTCCGACAGTCAGAGTGTAACTTTGATGACAGAAGGTGGCGAAAATAAAATCGTTGCCTATGACAATATTGCAAAAGCAAAATTTATTCATTTATAGAAAAGGAGAATAGCCATGTCTGATATGGCAGAAGCAATCCGTGCCCTTGCTGCGGAAAAAGGACTTAGCGAGGATTCAATCAAAATGATGGTTGAAAATTCAATCAAGGCAGCTTACAAGAAGGCTTATGGTACTTGTGATAACTGCATAGTTCAGTTTTCTAAAGATCTTTCTGATGTTGAAGTTTTTTCAAGAAAGGTAGTTGTTGACGGTGTCTATGATCCTGCTGTTGAAATTGAACTTGAAGAAGCTAAACAGTATAATC
>CAZALL010000122.1:0-5524 GCA_964485955.1 uncultured Treponema sp.
TGCAGGTGATTCTTTTACTCTTATTTGTATAGATTCATCTTCAAATAATTTTGTGCCTAAAGTTTTATTTTTAAAAGTTGCTGGAATTATTTCATGTGGTTATCAGGAATTGGATGCCTTGTGGGTATTTATTCCTCTTGAAAGTGCACTTAAATTTTTACCAAAAGCTAATTCTTCTTATTCTATAGGGCTTTCAACAAATGTAACTTTTGATCCAAAATTAACTCTTGTATCACAGCTTGTTCAAAAAGATGCCTTTGGTTTGGGTATTCATGGAAATCCTGAAATAACTAATGCTTATGTTTATACATGGAATGAAATAAATTCTTCAGAATATGAAAATTTTTCTTCAACAAAAATGCTTCTTCTTTTAATAATGATTCTTATCGTACTTGTAGCAAGTGTAAATATAAGTTCCGCTTTAATTATGCTTGTAATGGAACGAAAAAAAGAAATTGCTATTTTAAAAAGTATAGGTGGTTCTTCTTTTGGAGTTTCATACAGCTTTTTGCTTTCTGGATTTGCCTGTGGTTTGGGAGGTGTTTTTATAGGACTTCCTCTTGGGCTTCTTTTAGCTGTAAATGTTAATTCAATAATCTGTGGAATGGAAAAAATATTAAATTTCTTTGTAAGATTTTCATGTTTTATTTTTAATAAAGAATTTTCTTCTGTAAATGAAATTCATATTCTTGATCCTGCATATTATTTAACTGACATTCCAATCAGTGTGCCATTTAAAGAACTTTTTATAATTGTACTTGTAACACTTTTACTTTCCCTTTTTGTATCTGCTATTCCAGCTTTTAAAGCAGGTAAAGAAAAGCCTCTTGATACTTTAAGGAAAATGTAATTTTAAGAGGTATTTATTATGAGCGATTTTTGTCCTGTCTGCGGAAGCAGCATTATTGAAATAAAAAAAACAGGTTGTGCTGGTTGCCCTGAATGTTATGCAATTTTTAAAAATCAGATAAAAGATTTTTTAGAGTCAAAAGGTATAGAAGGTAAATATACAGGTTCAATGCCAGAGCGTCTTTCATCTTTTAGATCTGTTTTAAATGACAGAATTGCCCTTCAGAATAAACTTGATGAAGCCTTGCAGAATGAAAATTATGAAAAGGCAGCTATGTATCGTGATTATTTAAAAGCCTTGGAAAAAAATCCTGTTTCTTCAAGTGGAGAAAATGATGAGTAAAAAAAATTCTCCTTCAAATAATGGGGATGCCTGGTATGTACAGGAAGGTCCTTTTGATGATGTTGTTCTTTCTACAAAAGTAACACTTTGCCGTAATCTTGCAAATTTTCCTTTTCCCAAAAAAATGACTATTGCTGATGCAGAAAGGGTGGAAGCAATTATTTTTGATGCATTTAATCATCTTGATCCACAAGATAATTATCAGGTTGTTTCTGTTTCTAAACTTGATGATCTTGGAGTGCGTATCTTAAAAGAAAGAGATATGCTTGAAACAAATAAAGTAAGTGCTTCTGGAGTTGCAATGCGGATGGACGGAAAAATTTCATGCACTGTAAACATAGAAGATCATCTGCATATTTATTCTTTTGAAACAGGTTTTAATGCTGATTGTGCAATAGATTTGTGTCGTGATTTAGATAAAAAACTTCAGAAAAAAATTCAGTTTGCTGCAAGCTATGATTTTGGATATTTAACATCTTCGCTTTTAGATGCAGGCAGTGGAATGAAGATTCTTTATTTTTTGCATTTACCGTCTCTTTCTGCCCTAGGAAGAATTCCTGATATTTCTAAGGCTGCTGGTGAAAGAGGCTTAGTTTTTTCTGCAACTTATGGTAGTGCTTCATCAAGTGAAAATGTTTTTAATCAACAGGGTGTTTCTTTAGGGGCTTTTTATAAAATTGAATCAAAAAACAGTTTTACTGGAAGTGAATATGATCAGTTAGTTCAGCTTGCATCTTTTTGTCGGACATTAATTGATAAAGAAATTTCTGCAAGAGATGAATGTAAGGCAAGATATATTTCAACTATACAAAATGAAGTGTATAGAGCATATGCGCTTACCAAGTTTTCTAAGTTTATAACTTATCGTGAAGGTCTTGTTTTTTTGAGCTATATAAAATGGGGCTTAAATTTAGGTCTTATAGGAGAGTGTCAAAATCATCTTCTTTATGCCCTTCTTTTTAGAATACAAAATGCTCATCTTGAGTATGTTTTAAATTCAACAGACTTCAACTTTGAGAAGGATATTGCCGATAATACCGAAAGGAAGGTGTGTCGTCTTAGGGCTTTTATAATTCAGGAAGCTTTTGAAACATTAACACTTTCTTAAAAATACCTATGAAAATTTTGGGGGCAAACGTGAAAAAACTTTCACCGCGTGCACAAAGACTTATGGTGGCTCTTTCACAAGATGAGGGGCGCTTTTTAGGAGCAGATGAACTTTTACCGGAGCATATTCTTTTAGCAATGTTAAAAAGTGCTGATGGACTTGCCTATTTGTCTTTGCAGTTGCTTCATATAAATGTGCTTACATTTCAACTTATGGTAGAACAGAGTCTTTGCGTAAAGGCTGCAAAAACGGATTTTGATGATTTACCACTTTCTAGTCGTTTAAAAAATATGCTTGATGTTGCCGCAACAGAGTCTCAGCTATTGGAAAACGACTATATAGGAACTGAACATTTTTTGCTTGCTTTAATAAGAGAAGAAAATTCAATATCATACAGATTTTTTAAAAAGGCAAGACTTTCTATAGATGATGTTCGTTCTGCGGTAAGAAGCATTCAGAGAAAAGTTCCTTCATCAACTCGTTTAGACGGAATGTTGTCAGCTCATTTTGCAGGTGAACAGTCAGAGCGTTTTGAAGTATCATCAGATACAGGACGTAAAAAAAATTCAAATTCAATTCTTTCAACTTATGGACGCAATCTTACAAATCTTGCCAGAGCAAAAAAATTAGATCCTGTTGTAGGTAGAGAAAAAGAAATTAACCGTATTATTCAGATTTTATGTCGCAGAACAAAGAATAATCCTCTTTTGTTAGGGGAACCTGGTGTTGGAAAAACTGCAATTGTTGAAGGACTTGCACAGCGAATTGCTAATGCTCAGGTACCGCATGATCTTTTAAAAAAACAGCTTGTCTGTCTTGATCTTGCTGCCATGGTTGCCGGGACAAAATATCGCGGTGAGTTTGAAGAAAGAATGAAACTTTTAATGAAGGAAGTTCTTGAATCTAAAAATGTAATTCTTTTTATTGATGAAGTTCATACAGTAATTGGAGCTGGAGGTCCTGAAGGTTCTATGGATGCAAGTAATATAATAAAACCTGCATTAAGCCGTGGAGAACTTCAGTGCATTGGAGCTACAACATTAAGAGAATATAGAAAATATTTTGAAAAAGACAGTGCTCTTGTAAGAAGGTTTCAGAGTGTTAAAGTTGAAGAACCTAGTGAAAAAGATGCTGAAGATATTTTAAATGGAATTAAAAAACATTATGAAGATTTTCATGGAGTTATTTATGATGAAGAAGTTATAAATTCTATTGTAAAATTTTCAGAACGTTATGTACCAGAAAGATTTCTTCCTGATAAAGCAATTGATATTATGGATGAAGCTGGAAGTGCAAAAAAAATTCAGGAAGAAGAAACTCCTCATGAACTACTTGAACTTGAAAGTTCAATAGAAAAACTTACAGAAGAAAAACAAAATCTTGTCCGTGAGCAGAATTATGAAAAGGCAGCTTTTGTAAGGGATAAGGTAAAAGATTTAAGACAAAAACTTGACGAGTACAGACAGGTTTTAAAAAATGGAGATGATGTTTCTCATAAAAAGAAAATTACAGTTGAAGATATCTGCAATGTTATAAGTGAAGCAACAGGTATTCCTGTAAATCGTCTTGATGATGGAGAAAGTTCAAGACTTCTTAATATGGAAGAGGAATTACATCGCGAAGTTGTTGGCCAGGATGAAGCTGTTTCTTTAATAAGTGGTGCTGTAAGAAGAAGCAGGGCAGGAGTGAGATCTCATAAAAGACCAATTGGTTCATTTATTTTTTTAGGACCTACAGGAGTTGGAAAAACTCAGTTGGCAAAAACTTTGGCAAAATTTTTATTTGGAAGTGAAGATGCTTTAATCAGAATTGATATGAGTGATTTTATGGAAAAGCATAATGCTTCAAAATTGGTGGGAGCTCCTCCAGGTTATGTCGGTTATGAGGAAGGTGGTCTGCTTACAGAAAAAGTAAGGCAGCATCCGTATTCAGTTGTTCTTCTTGATGAAATAGAAAAGGCTCATCCTGAAGTTTTTAATCTTTTGCTTCAACTGCTTGAAGAGGGAGAATTAACTGATAATCTAGGTCATACTGTAAGTTTTAAAAATACTCTTATTTTAATGACAAGTAATGCAGGTGCCAGACAGATTACTGCTGATTCACGTGTTGGATTTTTTACTGCTAAAGACGGGCTGCTTGATTATGGTGACATAAAATCTTCTGCAATGGAAGAATTAAAAAAGATTCTTTCACCTGAACTTTTAAATCGTGTTGATGATGTAATTGTATTTAGTCCTCTTAACAGAAGTCAGCTTAATAAAATTCTTGACATTCAGCTTAGAGAACTTGAAGAACTTCTTGCAGAAAAAAATCTCACATTGACATTAAAAGAAAGTGCAAGAAATTATATGATAGAAAATGGTTATGAGCCTTCAATGGGAGCAAGGCCAATGCGCCGTTTAATTGAGCGGGATATCGAAGATAAAGTTGCAACTCTTCTTTTAGCAGGAGAAAATGAAGATGCAAAAGAAATTATAGTTGACTTAAAAAATGGAGAACTTAATGTAAGGTTTAAGAAAAATACAAAAACACATAAAGTGCCTGTCTTGAATTAAACTTTACTTGATAATAAAATTAGTCAATCTGTGATTATATATATTTTTATACGAGGATAAAATTATGAAAGAATTTTTAACATACGATACCGTTAGAAACAATACTTTAAAGCTTCTTCATAAAATGTACAGAGAAGATAAATTTATTCCAGATGTAATTTACTGTTCATTGCGTGGTGGAGCGTATATGGCAAATATTATTTCTGAATATTATAAAGTTGCCTTAAAAGATCACAAACCTGTAATGTATGCGGCAGTTGTTGCTCATTCTTATAGCAATGTAAGAAATCATGGAAGCGTCAGGGTTGACGGTTGGACTTATTCTCCAGATTATTTGAGACAGGGTGATAAAATTATGCTTGTTGACGATATTTATGATTCTGGAAGGACAATTTCATATCTGGTTGGTATTTTGCTTGAAAAAGGAATTCCACGCGAAGATATAAAAGTTGTTGTTCATGATTATAAAAAATTTGCTTATAAAGAACAGTATCCTGTTGTTCCAGATTATTACTGCCGCTATCACGAAATTAAAACTCCTCAAGACGATATATGGATTAATTATATGAGTCATGAACTTGTTGGTTTAACACAAGCAGAACTTGAAGAATGTTATTACAAGCCGTATCCAGAAATGAGAGAAGTTTTGGATCCTTTATTTAAAAGCGA
>CAZALL010000123.1:0-5522 GCA_964485955.1 uncultured Treponema sp.
ACCGCTGTTCACGCTATGACTTAGCTGGAAAAGAAATCCTAAAAACTCAGGAAAAGTTTTACCTTGCAGACCCCGCTCTTCGCCACAGCGTACTAGGCTATAAAAACGATTTTGTTGCTTCCAGCCTAGAAAATATAGTTTACCTTGAACTTTGCCGACGCGGATATTCCGTTTATATTGGAAAAACTAAGGGTGGCGAAATTGATTTTGTTGCCGAAAAACAGGGAAAGCGCATTTACATTCAGGTAAGACAAAGAGTTTCTTCAGATGAAACAGAAAAAAGAGAATACAGCCGGCTTTTAGAACTGCATGACAATTATCCAAAATATCTTTTAACAACAGATGATTTTTCAGGCGGAAATTACGAGGGAATAAAAACAATGCACATAGCAGATTTTCTTTTAAGCGGGGAATATTAAAATAACAAGAAAGTACTTTCTTACCTGATAGACCCTAAGTCAAATTCTTAGGTGACGGTTTTTTAAATTCATCATGACGCACTTTTTTCCTTAAGTAAAGAAATTTACATTTTGTGCCGATATTGGAATGTGGAATAATTTTTAAATATTACAGGTTTTATATTTGAAATTTAGAGATTTTAAACTTATAATATTGTAGGTTTATTGTCTTCACATAAAAAATTGTCTTAAAAAGACGGGGGTTTTATATGAAAACCGTATGTAAGTTTTTTAAGGGAACACTTGCTGTTCTGATGGCTGCTTTTTTTGTTGCATGTGATATTGGTTTAGGTGCACAGGTCGATGTTGGTACACCGGAAGCTTCAATTACTTATCCTCCAGCAGAATCTGTTATACGTAATGCCTTTGTAATTTCGGGTTTATGTTCTGATGACTTGGGGGTTGATAAAATTTCAGTAACCTTGTATCAGACTGACTCTGAAAGTGGTAAACTGGTTAGCGTAACAGATGCCATGGATGCACAGATACTGGATAAGGGTAGCAAAAATACTGAAGGTTCATGGAAAATTGAACTTGACCCTGAAAAACAGAATCTTACAGACGGTTCCTATGTTGCAAAAGTATTTGCAAGTGATAAGAGTGGTCATAAGTCAAGTGAACTTTCTTTATCATTTGCCATTGATAACCACGCCCCTGTATTTGTTCTTCAAAATCCTACTTCAAAGGATATTTCTATTCCTACAGAGTATGGTCGTTCTTTGATTATTACAGGTCTTGCTTCTGACGACCACACAATTAAGGAACTTAATGTAAAACTTTATCCAAAAGATGATCTTGAAAATCCAATTAACATAAGCCGTACAAATGTTACGGAAAGTGAACTTTCCAGTGGAATTACGATTGCAAAATATTATGATGACGTTGCAAAGTATCTTGCCGACAGTGAAAATAATTCAAAACCAACGGATGAAAAACTTACACTTCATAAAAACTACTGTAAACTTTATACAGGAAGCGAAGACGGTATTGTTGATGTAAAAAATGCAGTTGCAAAACCTTATTACATTACTGTTGAACTTGCAGATAATGCAATGGAATACAACGGAGATGAAGTTATTTCCCAGGAATCAAGCCGTGGTAATGTAACTTTATACTATTATGATAAAGATGATATTTATGATGATATTCTTGCAGATGGAACAGATACTTCTGCTTCAGGTGTAAGCGGACTTAAAAAAATAATAAACGGTACTTCAAGTCTCAGTCAGGATACTGTAGAGAATGTTATACAGATTCTTGAAAAAGCACAGATTTCTACACAATTAAATGAAGATGGAAAAAACAATAATGCAGTAAGCATAAATCCGGATAACTCCCCTGTCTATACAGTTCTAAATGCAGATGTTGCTAACGGAATTGCTAATAATGTTAAATCTGTAAATGAAAAAATTAACTATACAGTTCAGTCAGGACTTGATGGTGTTAACGTAAGAAAAGAAACATTTACAGTTATGTTCTATTCAAACGATACAACTTCAAATTCAGCTCCTTTATTTATAATTCCATTTACAGGCGTTGATATAAATTCAAATGAATATAAAAACAGAAGTATTTCTACTATTTCAAATGTAACAAAAGATTTTAACCTTCCGTCTTTATATCCTCTTTATGATGACAAAGTAAATACAGGTCTTGACCCAGAAAGTATTTATACAACAAACAAAGAAGATGAACTTTATCCTTTTAATTCTGAACTGGTAAAAAAAGTAACTTTAACTGATGCTAGTAATAACTCTTATGACTTTTTAGTACCTGTTGACTGGGACAGCAATAATCTTAATGAAGAAAAAATAGGTAAGGGTTCTTCTTATTTTATAAAAATTGGCGGTCTTGATAAGGAAGGTGAAACTCTTTCTGCCAGTGATGGAAAAACTTTTGGTATAACAATCGAAGCAAGCGGGGCTGCTCCTACAGTTGTATTTGATAAATTTGACGAAAGTAAACCTCTTGAAAATCTTGAAGACCTGTCATTCTTTAATAACAGATGTAATAATTCAAGTTCTGATGCTATGAGTTTTAGCGGAACTATTACAACAGATTCTGAATCTATAAAGAAAATTACATATACATGTGCAATTACAAGTAACGATACAAAGGGCTTGAGCATTAAGAAATCTTTAACAACAGATAACCCTTCTGTAAAAACTGATGATGGTAGTTTTAAAACATATGACTTTAACTGTAATGTTTATAATTTAATTAAAGATGAGGTTATCGCAGATACTTACGAAAAAGATACTCTTATTTATACAGTTGATGTTTATGCTGAAGATGAAAGTGGAAGAAATACTACTAGAAGCAGGACAATCTATGTAGACACAACAAAACCAGAAGTTACCTTGGACGATGTAGTTCCTTCTATCGAAAGTGATGGAAGTACGGTTAAAAAGGTAAACGGAACATTTAGTATTGGCGGTTCAATTACAGAATCAAATCCTTCTACTGCAAGATACTACATTACATGTGATGGCAAGCAGGTTTACGAAAATACAGAACTTAACAAGTCATTCTCTGGAAGTTCTTCATTTAGTACAACTGACAATCTTGCTTCTTATAATGGTAAAGAAATTGTACTTACTGTAGAATTTACAGACAAGGCAGGCAATAAGGGAAGCGACAGTAAAACTTATTTACTTGATCAGTCTTCTGATGCTCCTTCAATTGTATTTGACCAGAGTATTGATACAGATATTACTTCAAAAGATAAAATTGGTAACGGTATAAATGCATTTACTTCTGACAGTAAGACATTTAAAGGTACTGTTACAGATGATGACGGGGTCGGTGAAGTTACATTTGTATTCTATAAAGATGGAAGTACTAGTGCATTTTTAACAAAATCAATAGATGGAAACGGAGCTAAAACATTTGCTCTTCCAGAATCTGGGGATAATAAAATAGATGTTCCTTCAACACAGGGATATTATGATGTTGAAGTTACAGTAAAAGATAGCAGACAGGAAGCTACTGGATATAATTCTAAGAGTCTTGCTAAATTTAAGATTGTATACGATGAAGCAGCTCCTGTAATTGACGAAACTTCTGTTGGTGCTTCAGGTACAAAAACAAAGAAGCCATTTACATTTAAAGGAAGTGTAACAGAAAGCAATAAAGTTG
Organism: uncultured Treponema sp.; assembly: GCA_964485955.1. GTDB lineage: Bacteria > Spirochaetota > Spirochaetia > Treponematales > Treponemataceae > Treponema_D. The sequence goes on from CAZALL010000123.1 coordinate 3,597, forward strand.
ATACTGTAATAATTACAGATACAAGTGACAGCAATAAGACCTATAATACTTCTTGCCCTCAGACTGCAGATCCTTCATGGTCTTATACATTTACGGATGAAGAATTTAAGGCTCTTAGTGAAGGTGCTCATGTATTTGTAATTACAGCAACAGATGTTGCCGGAAAAACAAACAGTGTTACACGTACTGTAACAAAAGATACTCTTGCTCCTACAATTAAAGATGTAAAAGTTCTTTCCAGCGGTGTTGAAGTAAGCGGTAAGGGAACAGTTTACGGTGGTTCAAATAACATTAAAGTTGGATTAAATGTTAATGATTCTGACGTAACAGAAGTTGAATATTCTCTTGATAACAAAAACTGGAATGCCATGTCAAAGAAAGCTGATGACGAAAACTATAAGTGGCAGACTAACGTTATTTGTGAAGAAGGGAACAATACAATTTACTTTAGGGCAAAAGATGATGCTTCTAACGACAGTGCTGTTACTTCTTTAAACGCATTCCTTGACCTTACGGGGCCTGTAATTAAACTTATAAGTGTAGATGGCGAAAGTGCTGTAAGTTCTAAACTTGTAAATAAGAAAAATAATGTAAGCGTAGTTCTTTCTGCAAGCGATGCACTTCTTGACGTAACGAGTGTAAATTTAAAGCAGATTGACGGTGTAACTAAGACAGAGACTCAAGACGGTACAAAGAAAGCTGACGGTAACTGGGATGTCGTTTTAAATACTGCTGACATGGCTACTGGTGGCGTTGTATTTATTGCAAGTGACGCAAGTGGTAACACAACAGAATTTACAGCATTCCAGATGTCTGTAGATGATGAAGATCCTAGTGTTACAATAAATGAAATTACAGACGCTGATGCAAGTAGAGAAGGTGTTTATGTAAATAAGACATTTACAGTAAGCGGAACTGCAAGTGACAATCAGGGTGAAATTTCTAAAGTAGAACTTTATTACAGTCTTGATAATTCTAATTGGACACAAATTGAAGGGGTAAGCGGAACTTCAAGCTGGTCTAAGTCAATAGATTCAACTAGTGCATTTGGTAGTTCAATTGCAGATAATACAACAGTTTATTTGAAGGCTGTCGCAACTGACAAAGCACTTAATAGTTCTGAAACACAGACAAAAATAATTGTTGACCAGAATACAGACCGCCCTATTATAACATTTACAAATCTTTGTGTACAAAGTTCTAGTAAGTCACTTTTACAGAATGGAACAATATTTGTTTCTGCAGAAGATGATGACGGAAATATTGTGTCACTTTACTACACTACAAAAGAAAGTGCTGCAACAACAAGTCCTGATTCTTCAAGCGACTGGACTGCGTTTGACCTCCTTAGTGGTGGAGCCGCATTTAAAACTTCTGTAAGCGACGGTGATGGTGAAAAAACATGGTATCTGTATGCTAAAGATAAAAAGGGCAGTGAATTCTTCTCAAAGGCTACTGATAACCTTAATAGACTTTATTTAAGTGATGATTTTACAGATGACAGCCATAAGACTAAACACTCAAAACAGTCTAATGAATATGTAAACTTTATTTTGGATACAACAGCTCCTGTAATTGACAAGTTCCTTATTGCAAGAACAAGTTCAACTCCACAGGAAGCTGACTGGCAGGACGGGGCAAACCTTGTATTTGGTGGTTCAAACCAGACAATGTACCTTAAACTTGTAGTAACAGAAGCTAATGGTATGAGTACAAGCAAACCTGTTGTCATTGAAATTAACAGTACACCAATAAGTATCAGTACACCTGTACCAAGTGTAGATAAGACACAGTATACATATATTGTTGGACCTGTAACTGTTGATAATAAATTTACTGACGGAACTGTACCTCTTAAAGTAACAGTATACGATGCTGCCGGTAAGGATAAGACAGAATCAAAGAATATTCTTGTAGATAATACAG
>CAZALL010000124.1:0-5509 GCA_964485955.1 uncultured Treponema sp.
GGAAATAACAGATTGCATTTTAATCTTGAGCGAGTATATGAAGGTTTTGTAAAAATAAAAGGGACTGAAATTAATGGTAGAGAAAATTGGTCGCCAGTTTCTAATATATTTACGGATGGAAGAAAGATTACAATTAATCCTTATTACATTTGTGAACATGAGGTTACCAGAAAAGAATTTTTTGACATTATGGGACAAGATCCAAGTATTGCAGATGTTGAAGGCGAAAAAGATAATACGCCTGTAAATTATGAAAACTGGTATATGGCAATAGCTTATTGTAATAAACGTTCTTTAACTGAAGGATTTACACCTTGTTATAGTGTTAGTGGAATTGAAGATTGGGAAAATTTAGATTTTAATACTATTCCGACAACTAGTGATGAAACATGGAATGCTGTAACTTGTGATTTTAATGTAAACGGATATCGTCTTCCTACAGAAATTGAATGGGAGTGGGCAGCCCGTGGTGGAAAAATAGAAGACGGAACAGCTTATGTTGGAAGCAATAATATAGGTGAAGTTGCCTGGTATGGAGGAAATTCTTCAAGCAAGATGCATGAAATTAAATTAAAGAAAGAAAATGCTTATGGTCTGTACGATATGACTGGAAATGCTTGGGAATGGTGCTGGGATTGGTATAGTGAAACAATAGATTCGGATACAAGTATTTACGGTCCAGAAACAGGAAATAATCGTATTTTACGGGGTGGCTCTTGGTATAATGTTATTCAGTATATGGGGCTTGAACATCGTAATGGCGAAAAGACTCCTGAAGCACAATATGGCTCTTATGGTTTTAGGTTAGTTCGTTCTGCTTTGTAGTGTATATTTTATAAAGTTTTGGGAATATAATCCAAAAATCAATTTTTATTCCGCGTAAAAAAACACTTAAATTCATTAAAAAAAATCCGATAATCTGTAAGAGTTGGTAAAAAATATTTAAACAGGTTATAAGGATGGGTGGAATGAAAAAGGCGGAAAAAACAGCAGCCAGAATTACAGGGGTGGTACTTTTTGCTATTGCGGCACTTTTTGTTGTTGCTCTTATGCAGAAACTTCTGGCTTTAGGCTCAGAAAATAATTTTTTTACAAAAACAGGTGCTATGCTTACAAAGACTTATGGTTTTAGTAGCGTTCTTATTCCTGTATTTTTTATTGTTGCAGGTTTATTCTGTTTTGCAGAAAAATGGTCCAGCCAGAGGGCTTTGTGTCTTTTAATTAGTGTAATTCCGTTTTTTACAATTTCTTCTGCAGAAAAACTTTGTCGTTCATGGATTAATGATGGTTCTCCAGTTTATATAATAAAAGTTGTGGCTGCTATGGCCATTGCAGTTCTTTTAGTTGTAATTGAATATTTACTTGCAAGTATTGTAGGCGGTTTTTTTAATAGTAAAAATTCAGTAGAAAATGCTTATGATGAAGAAAAAACAGATGCAAGTAATTGTGAAGATAAAATTATAATTGACGAAAAAGAAGATTTACCGGTAGAAAAAAAATCAATATTTTCTAAAAAAGAAAAGCCCTTTTCTTTAAAAGAAGAAGCTGCTTCAATTAGTGAAGAAGATTATATTAGTCAGCAGGTAGATAAAAGTGTTGAAGAAGCTGCTGCCTGGTCAGTTGAAGATTATATTAATTCAAAAGCAAAAGAAAAAAGTGATGAAGAAAAAACAAAAGTTTCTGATGAAGAAGCAGTATCTTTTAATCCGCAGGAATATGACAATGACCCTTGGGGTGTTTTAAGTGATTCTGTTGCGGAAGAAAATTCAATAGAAGATATTGCAGCTCTTGAAGAAGAACTTTCTGATGAAGAAGAGATTTCTATTGAAGAAGATAAAGATAATTCTGCTGAAGAAATTACACAGGAATCTTATACAGAGCCTGAAGAATTTAGAGATGATTTTGAAATTGAAAGAGAAGAAGATGAAGTTGCTGTAGAAAATGATAGCGAAGAGGATGATGAAAATTTAGATGTTCAAATAGAAGAAAATTATTGGGACGTAAAAGAAGAAGAAAATACAGAGGAAGAAGAAAGCCCTCAGGAAGATGTGCCAAATTTTGAAGAGGGTTCTGGGATTGAAGAAGAGCCCCAAAATCCCAATGAAGTTCTCAAAGGTAATACTTTAATTTCTGCTCTTGATAATGTCTTTGCCCGTATGGAAGATGATGCTAAGGCAGAATTAGACGGTTCATCAGAAAATCAATTTGATCCTACAGCAGATGCTGTCGTAGATAGTGAAGGAAATATAAAGGCAGATTTTGAAACACAAGAAAAATCTACTGTAGAAAAAGAAGAAAATATTCTTACTCCAATACCGCGGGCTGTTCCTAAAAAACAAAAGCATGGACCTTATAAAATTCCAACTGATTTACTTAATCCTTATGAAAATGATCAGTACTGGCTGATTGATGAAGAAACAAGGGCAGCTGGTGAAAATCTTAAAAAGACTTTAAATGAATTTGGAATAGAAGCTCAGATAACAGAAATTCAAAAAGGACCGGTTGTTACTATGTTTGAAATTCTTCCGGCATCTGGAGTAAAACTTAGTAAAATTGTAGCTCTTCAGGATAATATAGCACTTTGTCTTGCTGCAAAAAGTGTTCGTGTTGTTGCACCAATTCCTGGTAAACGTGCGGTAGGTATAGAAGTTCCAAATGCAAAACGTTCGATAGTTTCTATTCGTGAATGTATTGAAAAAGATTTGCCTCAGTGGAAAAAAATGGAAGTGCCTGTTGTTCTTGGAAAAACTATTGAAGGCGGAACTCAGTTATTTGATTTAGTAAAAACTCCTCATCTTTTGATAGCAGGTTCAACTGGAAGCGGTAAGTCTGTTTGTGTAAACAGTTTGATTATGAGCGTACTTTACAAAAGAAATCCTAATGAAGTAAAGATGATTTTAATCGATCCAAAAATTGTTGAACTTAAAGTATATAATGATATTCCGCATTTACTTACTCCTGTAATTACTGAACCAAAGCGGGCAATGCAGGCTCTTCAGTATGCACTTTGTGAAATGGAGCGGCGTTATGCAATGCTTGATAATCTTGGTGTGCGTGATATTGTAAGTTATAACAAGCGTGTGTCCGAAAGAAATATTGCTCAGGAAAAACTGCCTTATATAATAATTATTATTGATGAATTTGCAGATTTAATGGCAACTACAGGAAAAGAACTTGAAGGAGTTGTAGCTCGTCTTTGTGCCATGAGCCGTGCGGTTGGAATACATTTAGTTCTTGCAACACAGCGACCTTCAATAGATGTAATTACTGGTTTAATTAAAGCAAATATTCCAAGTAGAATTGCATTTATGGTTGCTTCAAAAACAGATAGCCGAATTATTATTGATCAAGTTGGTGCAGAAAAACTTCTTGGCAAGGGCGATATGCTTTATGCCAGTGCAACAGATCCTTTCCCTACTCGTATTCAGGGAACTCTTGTTACAGATGAAGAAGTAGAAAGAGTTGTTGAATATGTAAAGCAGTGGGGTGAACCAGAATATATTGATGACGAAATATTTGTTGATGATGACGAAGATGGTTCTAGTGATCAGATGTCACTTTTTGGTTCAGATGGGGAAGATCCGCTTTACGAAAAAGCATTGGATATTGTAATTCAGGCAGGTAAGGCTAGTGCAAGTTACATTCAGCGTCGTTTAAAAATTGGTTACAACAGAGCTGCTCGTCTTGTAGAAGAAATGGAAGAACGTGGAATTGTAGGACCTGCAAATGGAAGTAAACCGCGTGAAATTATTCATATGGTATAAAAAACAGGGGGAAATATGAAAACAAATTTAAAAAAAATAATTGCAGTTCTTCTTCTTGCTCTTATGGCAGTAAGTTCTGTTTGTGCAAAGTCTAAAAAAAAGAAGGCTGATAAAAATAAAACTGCTACAGTAAGTGAAGAAAATTTAGAAGGTCTTTCACAGCAGGATATATCACAGACACAGGCAGATGCAACTTTAGATCAGTGGCCACTTGTAACAGATCCGGAAAAAGAAGCTTTTTTAGGTTACAGACCAGAAATGCCTGAAGGTGAAGCTGTTGGATTTCAGGAAGTGTGGGCTTATGTTATGGATTCCAGGCGTGACGAATATAAAGAAGATATGCCTGTTACAGACCTTTGTGTTTTTGGAGCAACTATCGGGCAGTATGGTGAAGTTGTAAGTATTCCAAATGCGGATAATTATAAAAATTTTAAAGGCCGAAAGCATATGGTTGTTACCTGCGATGGACGTTCACTTTCACACTTTGTACTTGATCCTCAGTATTCTGTAAGAAATGAAATATTACGTACTTTGACAAAGGCTTCAAAAAATTTTGATGGCGTGCAGATTGATTTTGAAAATGTACCCGCAAAAGATGCAAAACACTTTAGGACATTTTTACTAGATCTTCGCGGAAGAATGGGAAAATCAAAATGGATGACAGTTGCATTGCCTGCGAGAATAAAAGATTTTGCAAGTGACATTTATCCTTATAAAGAAATACATCCTTGTGTTGACCGCATAATTGTAATGGCATACGATGAACATTGGTCTACAAGTAAACCTGGACCTATTGCAAGTATGGAATGGTGCGAAAAAGTTGCAGATTATGCAGTAAGTGTAATTCCAAACAGAAAACTTGTAATGGGGCTTCCATTCTACGGCAGAACTTGGCAAGATAATAGAATTCATCAGGCATGGTACTATACAGGCATAAACAGAATAATGAACGAAAATAATGCTCATGTTGTAGAACGTGATAATACAGTTCCTTATTTTACATTTAAAACTGAATCAACAGTAACGGGATATTTTGAAGACACACTTTCTTTGGTAACAAGAATGCGAATGTATTCTGGAAAAGGGGTTACTCGTGTTGGCTTCTGGCGTATAGGTCAGGAAGATCCTGAATTTTGGAAGTGGTTAAAAATAGAAAAAAAATAATTGTTTTTAGAAGAGGCTTTTATTATAAAGAAAAACTTTCTGGTAAAAGTTCTCCTAAGGTAAAAATCTTGTAGTCTTCTGTTGATTTTGCACAGATAATTTTAAAGTCTTTGTCACAGAATTCTGCAAGAACTTGTCTGCAGACACCGCATGGACTGCAATAGTCCGTAATTATTCTTTCGTGACCACCAACAATTGCTATAGCTTCAAATTCTTTTATGCCTTCACTAACGGCTTTAAAAATTGCTGTTCGTTCTGCACAGTTGCTTGGACCGTAAGCTGAATTTTCAATATTACATCCACCGTAAATTTTTTTATTTTTAGAAAGAAGGGCTGCTCCAACGTTAAATTTTGAATATGGCGCGTAGGAAAACTTAAGCATTTTTAGAGCATGTTCAATTAGGTTTTTGCATGTTTTTTCTGTAAGATTATTCATAGGCTAATTTTAGCATATAAAACTAATTGCGGTAAATTATTTATTTTATTATCATATTAAAAATAAAACTTTGAGGTATTTTAAATGTTATTTTCACCAAACGAAATTCAAGAAACAGTAAGTATGTTCATGAAGCAAAAACTGG
>CAZALL010000125.1:0-3472 GCA_964485955.1 uncultured Treponema sp.
TAAATAATCTTAATATGTGGGCAAAGGTGAACTTAAAGAGGAAGACTGCCACAATCTTATTAAAAGAAAATAACTGTAAAGATTTAATAATAAAAACAATCACGGATGCAGGCTATACAGTTATTTCTTATAAAGAAGAATAAAAAAAAGCTTTATTTCTCCCATTGACCAAAAAGTTATGTAAATCATATAATCAACTATAGGTTTTGCATAAGTTTTTTTATTGGAGGAAATATGTCTTTAACTTTTATTCCACGAAAAATACAGAAAAAACTTTTAAGTTTAATAAACACGTTTCCCATTGTTGCCCTTACAGGATGCCGTCAGTGTGGAAAATCTACTCTTTTAAAAAATCTTTTTCCAGATTGGAAGTATGTTTCGCTAGAAGACCTTGATATGCGTGAACTTGCTCAAAATGATCCGCGATATTTTTTAAGCATTTACAATGAAAAAACGATTTTTGATGAAATTCAGCGTGTGCCAAACCTTTTTTCTTACATTCAAACACATGTTGACTCTCTTGATAAAACTGGGATTTATGTTTTTTCCGGATCGCAGAACTTTTTGCTGATGGAATCAATTTCGCAAAGTCTTGCCGGACGCTGTGCAATTTTAAATCTGTCCACATTTTCTATTGAGGAACTTAAAAATTCAAATCTTCTTATAAAAAATCTTAATGAATGTATGTTTACTGGCTTTTATCCGCGAATTTACAATCAGCACCCTAAACCGCAGGATTTTTATCAGTCTTATGTAAAAACATACATTGAATGCGATGTTCGTAACCTTAAAAATATTACAAATCTTTCAACTTTTTACAAATTTATTCGTCTTTGTGCAGGCAGAACTGGACAAATCTTAAACATTACGGAACTTTCAAACGAAGCAGGGATTTCTGTTCTTACCGCTAAAAGTTATCTTTCTGTTTTAGAAACAAGTGGAATTATATTTTTCTTAAAACCGTATTTTTCAAATTATGGAAAGCGTCTTGTAAAATCTCCAAAACTTTATTTTTACGATACAGGTCTTGTCTGTTCTCTCTTGGGAGTACAGGATTACAAACAGCTTGAACTGCATTTTTTGCGTGGCGGACTTTTTGAAAATCTGATTGTAAGTAACTATATAAAAAAGTGCCTGTTTGAAGGAAAGGAAGTGGATGCATATTACTGGAGGGACTCAAACGGTCTTGAAATTGATTTAGTTACACAGGAAAACAATGAATTAAATTTATATGAAATAAAATCAAGTTCAACAATGAATGAAAAGTTTTTTAATTCAATAAATAAATTTTCTTCGTTTGCAAAAGTGTCGTTAAAAAATGCAAATGTTATTTATGCAGGAAATACGTCTTTACCAGCCACCAATGAACACGGCGGATACATTTCTTGGACAGAATGGTAAGTTTTTTCTGGGGAAATCGTAACAAAAAAAATCGCCCACCTTATAAAAAAGATGAGCGATCTTATCTTTAAACGGTATGCGTTTATTTTTTAAGAATTACAAATGATTTTGCTGGAACTGAGCCGACTTCACTATCTGAATCAGCGATAGTATAAGTTCCGTCATTTTCATTAATAGTAAACTTCTTACCTTTAGTTGTTGTGCTTACAGCAGAATCAGTACCATTATAAAGCACCCAATACTGTTCTGATGAATCTGAACTATATACAACATATTTTACAGCACCTGTTGTTGAAGCAAGTGTTGTTGCGTCTGCGTACTGTCCATTTCTAAAGGCATCAATATCTTTGCGAATTTTAATTAAAGCCTTGTAAGTATTGTAAACATCGCTGTAAGTAGTCTTCATTGAAAGGTCTATGGTATTTACATCGTCAATGTTATAATCTCCAGCAGTATTTGTCCAAGTAATGCCACCTTTTGTGTCTGCAGCATAACTGTCCGGGTTACCTTTTTTGCTTCTGAGGAATTCCTGTCCGCCGTTAATAAATGGAGTACCCTGTGCAAGAAGTACATAAGCTGCTGCAAGTTTATCTTCGCTCTTTATAAGTTCAAGTTTAGAAGAATTAGACATTACAGACTTATAAATTGAAGCAAATTTAGGAGCAAAATTTCCATCTCCCTTTACAGAACTGTCTGTTGCATAAACAAGTTTGTCAAATAAAGTGTAATTATCATGACATTCTGCATAATGAAGTGTAAGTCCACTATAACCAGTGCTGTTTCTTGAAGATGTTCCTGCAAAGCCAGTTAGAAGTTTTTTGTTGTTTTCAAAATCTCCCTGTAAGTTACCTCGTTTAAATCCACCAAACTCACCGCCCTTGATTGCATCTCTAAAGTCATCATCAAAAGCACCGTATCCCCAGCCAGAAGTTCCTTTGCCTGCACTTGTAGCTCCACTACTTACAGCAGAAGTTCCGCCAGTCCATGGTTCTCCATAAACCATTACTTTATTGTCAATTTGATAAAGGGCATCATAAATTTCTTTCATTGTAGAAGCTTCAAGACAACCCATTAAGTCAAAGCGGAATCCATTGATATGATAATCATTCATCCAATGCTTTAAAGATTCAATAACATAATATTTTGCCATTGCATGATTAGTTGCAATTTCATTTCCACAGCCAGAACCATTAACATAATTGCCATTGCTGTCAGTGCGGTAAAAATACTGAGGAACAGTCATGTCATACAAAGAACCATCATTTGTACCCGAAGTATGGTTGTAAACTACGTCCATAATTACTGCAATGCCTGCGTCGTGGAACTTTTTTATCATAGTTCGCATCTGGCTTACAGCATCTGTACCGTCTGTCATGTCTTTTGCATAGCGGCTTTCTGGAACATTATAATGATAAGGATTGTACCCCCAGTTGTAAGCATCTTCTGGATTTGTCTTAGCATATTCAAACATTGGAAGAATCTGAACATGAGTAATTCCTAAGTCTTTAAGATGATTTACAATTTCATCAGAATTTGCAATGTCAAGAAATTTACCAGTAGAATCTTTTACAACAGCACGACTCCAGTCGCGGATATGCATTTCGTAAATTACTGCATCATTATATCTTTCGCCGTTCCATGGGTTTGTATAAGAACTTTCCCAATCTTGAGGAAGTCCGTCCGTTGAAATATCAGCAATCTGGCTTGCCTGTGCATCCATACTTGCAGCATTAGACCAAATATCGGCAACCTGTTTTTCATAAAGTCCGTTTTTTACACTGAACTTGTAATATTTATAAGAACTTACATCAACGTTTTCTGCAATCCAGAAACCTGAACCACTTAAAGTCATGTCAACTGTCTTGTCAGCAGTCGAGAGATTATTTGAATCTTTATAAAGAAGAAGTTTTGTTTGACTTGAAAGAGGTGCCCATGTTTTAAACGAAGCTGTTGAATTAGTAACTGTTACGCCAAGTTTTAGGCTGGCACTTTTTTCTTCTGTAACAGCATTTGAACCATACCATGAATCAATAAGGGAACTGTTAAGACTAACAATAAGTGTATCTGTATA
>CAZALL010000125.1:3482-5438 GCA_964485955.1 uncultured Treponema sp.
AGTCGCCGTTTACTACTTTTAAAGTATAAGGCTGGCTTGTTGCGTAAGTTGCCTGAACGCTTGAACTAAGAGTCAAAGTAAGCTTTGAACTATCATAAGAAGTAATTGAAATATTATTACCATCTTTGTCTGTAAGAGAAACATTTTCACTTGAAAGAGAAGAATTACCTGTAAGTTTAATAAGTGTACCGCTTGTAAATGAAGCACCAGAAATTCCTTCTGCTATAGTTTTCATGTCGGAACTTACGTAAGCATTTGTGTCACCTTTTTGAAGATAAATCTGATTGTATCTTCCCGGGAAATAAAAAATAACATCTCCTGTAAGAGAATTACCGTTACTTATAGGAATCATACCAATAAATGAAGGATTTTCTGCAAGTTTTAAATCTACACAGACAAAATCACCATTCTGATATGCAAATTTAATTCCAGCTGGCCAACTTCCAAGTTTTGCCATTTCTTCTGTATCAAAGTCCTGCCAAATCCATAAGCAGTCGGCATCTCCTTTATAATTTATACGGATATAACCTTCCGGAATTACTTCTGGGGCTGGGTCTAAAGTACTGCCTGTATCTGTGCCATTAGGGCAACTGGTAAATACAAAAACTCCTGCCAATACAGATGTCAAAATAAATTTTACTAATTTTTTTAGCATCAATTTCCTCCTTTAACGCTAAAATAAAGATTTACTGCTTTTGCAAATCATTTAAAAATATACTTAAGGCTAAATATATTTTTAATTAATCTGCAAAAAAAATGAGGTGAACAAAAAGTCCACCCCATTTTAGTTAATCAATAACTGTTAGTTACTACTAGCAACTTTTACAGAAATTCCTGTATCAGTTGAAGTAATTGTCATTGTATAAGCCTTAGTAAGATTAAATGCACCAGGTTTACCGTCTGCTTTAGCAGGATGTTCTGTATCAGTTACCCATGTACCTTCAAATCCTTTAACAGTTGCATCTGTACTAGAGATCTCAAGAGCAGTAGCATCGTCACCAACAGCGATATCTTTACCGCGGAATGCATGTGTCCAACCAGTATCAGTTGTATCATTAACAGCAAAGCCAAACTTTACATCGCTAATAGAGTCACCGGCTGTACCGTCCATCCACCAAGCATTATCATGAAGACCTGCTTTAATTTCAACTTCAGCAACATATGAACCATCTGCCTGAGCTTTCCAAGTTAAAGCACTACCAAAACAAGCATTAAGGTTATTAAGGTTATACTTAGTTTTGTAAGAAGCGTCTTTTGTTATTACACTAAGACCTTCGCTAGATTTTGTAACATAAATTGCATATTTACAATCTGCACCTGTAGCAAGTTTTATAGCAGCTTTACCGCCTTTTACAAGAGAAGTAGAAGCTGTTGCATAAGCAGTATTTGCAAGACCATATGAGTCTGTACCGTCAAATACTTTAAATTCTACATCGCTACCTGTACCAGTTACAGTGTAACTATATTCACCCTCGTTTCCTGTTGGTTCCATTTCTGCAACAGCATTGTCAATTGCAACATACATTGGTTCAGCAACTTTAATAGAAGCTTTCATTTCAAGGTATGTAGCAGCAGGTGTAATAAGAACAGAAACTGTATCTCCTGTAGAAGCACAAGGAAGAGTCATACAGTCAGGAGAGTCACCACAGTATACTTTTACAGGTGTATCTTTAGCAGTAAATTTAACTGCGTTTTTAGCACTTGTGTCTCCGTCCCAGCGGTATGCTGTACTCCAGTCATTATCCTTATTAACTGCAAAAGCAGCACCGTCAGAATATATAAATTCAAAAGTATATGTTCCGTCTTTGTTATCTTTAAGAAGGCTGGTGTCGGTCTTCCAGCCAGTCATTGAACCAACAATACCATAGCCTGTCAGATCAATGAGACTAACATCATGCAAGTCCCCTGAACATCCGATTAAACCAAATGCAAGGACACCTGCGGCTAAAAATGAAA
>CAZALL010000126.1:0-5378 GCA_964485955.1 uncultured Treponema sp.
CGATGATACTGCTGCAAAGTGGGAAAGTAGATAGCTGCCAGCTTTTTTTTTGCCCGCCTCTTTTTTTAATACAGATTAAATCTCTTTTCTTTATACGATGTCTTATTTATAAATAAATTTCTAAAATAATTTTGCCTACTTTTAATTTTTTTGTAAAAACAGTATCTTATAGACCTATGTCAAAAAAAATGGATTTTACATTGCCAGAACTTATGTTAAGAAACAGTAAAAATATTTTTTCTGTTAAAGATATAAAAGATCTTCTTTCTAAAATGGGATTAAAGCTTACATTACGGGAAACTAGAGCTTTTATAGAAAGCAGTCCTTATATTTTTATTCTAGAAGACGGAATGTACATGTCTCGTTCTGCGGCATTCTCATATGAATTTTTTAGTATAAAACCTAGTGCCTTTGAATTTTCAAAACGTGTATTTTTTTCAGGTGATCGTTGTATGCCTTTTGCAGATGTAGAAGTTCATCCGGCAGATTTTGACTTTTATTATAAAAATAAAAAATTAAAAATTAAAGCTATTGAAGTTGACAGTGACTTTGCCATAGATTTATATATGCTTTTTGGGGAAGAATATGCAAGTCAGTATATTGCTGCCGACCCCGCAAATAAAAACGAAATTGATCTTACGCAGACAAATTACACACTTCCTGTAAATGTAAAATTAACAGCATTTGACTTAAAGCCTCTTATTGATGATGGTTTTACAAAAAATGACAGACTCTTGTGTTATGTCGAATCTTGGGGCGAATGTAAAATCTGTGTAGATTTTGAACATGATAACACTGATAATATTTTTGACAGTGGACTTATTGGTAAGCAGCGCAGTGATTGGTATATTAAACTTGAAAATTATCTTCTTGAAAGTTTTGAACTTATTGGACCTTGTGCAACAATTGAAGAACAGCTTGCAAATGTTTTTTTTGAACATCGCCTTGAATTATGTCAGAAAAATTGCGGTTCTGTTGAAGAAATGTTAAAAATTTCAAAAAAAGTAGCTCTTGAATCTTTTGGTGTAGAAACACGACTGTGGAAAAAAGGAGAAGTGGTTCCTGCCTTTGGTAACTGGAGTGATGTTAATCTTGATTCAGCAGAAGTTAAAAATGCACGTAAGATTGATGAAAAATTAACTTTGAAAAATATACCAGACTCTGTAATTGATCAGTATATTCTGGATATGTTTTTTAGAAAAGAAAATGATTTGTCTTTAGTAAAAAATAGAATTTTTAAAAATGCACAGAATTTTACGTCAGTTGAAGAAGAAAGCATATTATTGCAATTAAAAGAAAGAAGTGCTATACTTCGCAAGTCTTATAACTGGTTTGCAGATCAAAGACTCGGACCTGTCAGACAGTCAGCACTTTTACTTTACACAGACGTCTTTATGCTTGTTCATAAAATTGATGTAATGGAAGGCTCTTATGATTCTCTGCCACAGCAGGAACTTGTAATTCTCTTGCAACTATTTACGCATCTTAGCCAGATGGTGGAAAATTTTTTTGCGGGGGATTGTTCAGAAAAAGATGCAGAGTCACTTGCAATTTCGATTGAAGGAATGCAGTACAATTTTGAAGATATTGCAGGTCGTCTTGAAAGTGCTATAGAAGATCAGTATATAAAAAAGTTTACCGTTATAAAGTAAAAAAGTATTCAGTTTTGTATTATAGGGGAATAAAATATGCTGATGAATGCTGATTTATGCGGACTTATTCATAGAGGTGGTGTTTTTAATATAGAAGCATCAACTGCAGAAGAAGCCTATAAAATTGTCTGCAATAAAATGCATCTTCCTGTTGGCATGGACAAAGACATTATTTGTGATGAACTTATACTTCGTGAAAACGTCTTAAGTACCGCTGTAGGAAACGGTATTGCAATCCCTCATCCAAGAAGACCAATTCTGCATGCTGCCAGTGACCAAAGAATTGCACTTTGTTTTTTAAATAATCCTATAGATATGCATGCTCCAGATAATAGAAAAGTTTACGTAATGTTTATTTTACTTTCTGCAACAACTCAGTTTCATCTTGAGGTTTTATCGGAACTTGCAGTTCTGTTTAGAAATACAGAGTTCAGAAGTTTACTGGAAACAAAACCAACTGAAAAAGATTTGCTTATAGCAATAAAGCAGGCTGGTTTTTAAATAAGATTGGAGAAGAAGTAACAGCTTTTAGGAGAATTACTATGAATGTAAAAGGTATTGAAGCAACAGCACTTTCAATTCGCAGTCTTTCAATGGATGCAATTCAGAAGGCAAATTCTGGACACCCTGGTACACCAATGGGGGCCGCAGAAGTAGCAGCTGTTCTCTATGGTGAAATTATGAAGCATAATCCTCTTGACAGTAAGTGGGTTGACCGCGACAGATTTGTCCTTTCTGCAGGACACGGTTCAATGCTTTTATATTCAATTCTTCATATTGCCGGTTACAAAGTTTCTATGGATGACATTAAGAGCTTTCGACAGGTTGGTTCAAAATGTCCAGGACATCCAGAATATGGTATTACAGATGGTGTAGAAGCAACTTCTGGTCCACTTGGTCAGGGAATTGCACTTTCTGTAGGAATGGCTATTGCAGAAACAATGCTTGCTGCTAGATTTAATACTCTTAAACATAAAATTGTAGATCATTATACTTATGCTCTTACAGGAGAAGGTTGTCTTGAAGAAGGTGTTTCTTCTGAAGCATGTTCTCTTGCAGGTACATTAAAGTTAGGTAAGTTGATTCTTTTTTATGATGAAAATAAAATTTCAATTGACGGTTCAACAGATGTTACCTTTAACGAAGATATTCAGAAACGTTATGAAGCATACGGCTGGCAGGTTTTGCGCGGTTCAATGTATAATGTTGGAGAAATAAATGATTTAGTAAATATTGCAAAATCAGAAAAAAATAAACCAACTCTTATCATCTTAAAATCTGTAATTGGTAAGGGTGCTCCAAAAGAGGGTACTTCTGCCGTACATGGTGCTGCTCTTGGTGAAGCAGATGTTAAAAAAGCAAAGGAAAATTTAGGTCTTCCTGTTGATAAAGATTTTTATGTAGTTCCAGAAGCATATTCTTATTTTGAAGAAAAAAGAAAAGAATTTGTTCAGGCAGAAGAAGACTGGAAAAAAGAATTTGAAGAATGGTCAAATGAAAATCCAGATTTAAGAAAAAAATGGGATGCTTACTGGAATGCCCAGGCAACTGGAGAAGCTCAGGACCCTGTTTACAAAGAGGGTGAAAGCCTTGCAACACGCAATGCCAGTGGAAAAAGTCTGCAGGTACTTTCAGACCGTTATGAATGGCTTGTTGGTGGAAGTGCAGATCTTGCTAATCCAAATAAAACCGAACTTAAAAATAACGGTGGAATTTATTCAGCAGAAAACAGAACTGGTCGCACAATTGAGTATGGTATCCGTGAATTTGCAATGAGTCAGATTGAAAGTGGAATTAACTTACATGGTGGACTTCGTGCATACGGAGCAACATTCCTTGTTTTTGCAGATTATATGCGTGCTTCAATCCGTGTTGCTGCTTTAAGTAAAATTCCAAATATCTATATTCTTACACATGATTCAATTTATGTTGGCGAAGATGGACCAACACATCAGCCGATTGAAACATTAGCTTCTTTAAGATGTATTCCAAATGTAACTGTTCTAAGACCTGGTGATGCACAAGAGTCAACAGTGGCATGGGATATTGCAATGGCTTCAAAAGATCATCCTGTATGTATGTGTTTTACAAGACAGAATATTACAGTTTATAAAAAAGAAGATGCCGACTGGAAAAAGAATGTTCTTAAAGGGGCATACGTTGTTCAAAAAGGTGCTGATAATCCAGACATTACAGTTCTTGCAACAGGTTCAGAAGTTTCTATGGCACTAGAAGCTGCAAAACTTGTTAATGGGAAGACAGTTCGTGTAGTATCAGTTATGGACAGAACTCTTTTTGCTTCTCAGGACAAGTCTTATATAGACAGTGTAATTGGAAATGCAAAACGTGTTGTTGTCGCAGAAGCTGGATGTAGCATGGGATGGGAAGGTTTTGTTTCTTCTAAAGAAGATCTCTTTACATTAAATCGTTTTGGCGAATCAGGACCTGCAGCAAAAGTTGCAGAAGACTTAGGTTTTACTGCTAAAGATTTAGCAGCCCTGCTTTCAAAATAAAAGTAAATACTTTTTTAATTAAGAGCCTTCCTGTAAGAACAGGAGGGCTTTTTTGTTAACTTATTCTATTTCGCTTGAAAGTGCCCTGTCAAAGATTTCTTCTACTTCTTTAGAAGGTGCCTTTGTACACAGACTTACGATTACTGCAGCAAGGCTTCCTAAGATAAAGCCTGGTATAAGTTCATAAATATTTGTGTTATAAACAAGTGCTTTTGTTGCTGTATCTGTAAATAAAAGAAGCCATAAAATATCAACAACTGCACCAACTGTAATTCCGGCAACTGCTCCTTTGTAGTTAAATCTTTTCCAGAAAAGTGAAAGAATTATTACAGGACCAAATGAAGAGCCAAAAAGACCCCAGGCATTTTCTACCATGTTCATGATATCTGCTGCCCATGAAGATGCATTGTGAAGTCCCTGTTCTGCAATGAAGTAAGCAACTACTGCAATGACTGCAACTACTGCACGGCTAATCCACATGATTTCTTTGTCAGAAGCCTTGTCTTTTCTGATAAGTGGTTTGTAGATGTCGCTTGTAAATGCAGATGCGGCAACTAAAAGCTGTGAGTCTGCGGTTGACATTGCTGCAGCTATAATTGCAGAAAGCATAAGTCCTGCAATAAACGGTGGGAATATGTCTCCTACAATTTTAATAAAGATAAGTTTTCTGTTGTCAGGAAGAAGTGCCTGTGCTAAAGATGTTCCATCGCTTAAAATAAAGGTTCTTCCTAAGATTGCAATAAATATTGCAGCGGCCAAAGTTAATATTACCCATATGATTGCAACTGTAGCAGATTTTTTAATCATTGAAGCTTTTTCAATTGACATAAAGCGTACGATAATGTGAGGCATACCAAAGTATCCAAGACCCCATGCAAGACCATTAATAATATCGTGCCAGTCTGCCTTAAATGGATTTGAACCAAATGCTTCAATACCTTCTGTAAATGCCCCGGCATAAGATGCATCAAAGTTTCCTATTGCCTTCATTGTGATTGGTACAGCAAGAAGTGCCATTAACATAAGAAGTGCCTGGAAAAAGTCTGTCCAGCAGACAGCATTAAAACCACCCAGAAATGTATAAAAAAGAATGATTACTGCAAATAAAATCATTGCAAGGTTCTGATGATTTTCAAACCATGGAATTACATCAGTAAGTACTGCAGTTCCTGCGGTAAATGAAGAAGCAACATATACTGTAAAACTGATAAGA
>CAZALL010000127.1:0-5302 GCA_964485955.1 uncultured Treponema sp.
TAAAAAAGCCTTCTTTACTACATGGACGGGCAGCTGCGGTAAAACTTGCACAGGATTTTGGTGTTGAAGATAAGGATGTTTTGCAGGCTGTTGCTCTTCATACTTTGGGTGGAGAAAATATGAGCGACCTTGCAAAAATAATTTATATTGCTGATAAGGTTGAACCGGGAAGACCTCAGTCCACAGAAAAATATCGTGAAAAACTTTTTGCACTTTCTTTAAATAGAATGTGTCTTAAGGTTCTTGAAGAAAATATGGAATATCTTAAAAAAAAGGGAAAGACTATTGCCCCATCTTCATTTGTGTTAAAAAAAGCCTTGCTTGCTTCTATTGAAAATGAAGAAAATTCCAAAAATAATTAAGAAAGCGGAGACTTTGCATGAGATATAATCAGGGTAAAAAAAGTATAATTTTTCTTGTTTTAATTGCACTTATTATTGCAGCCGTTATTGTAATTCTCTCATTGGCTTTAAGAACTGACCCTATTGAAGAAAATATGGATAAGGATCAAGTGATAAAAGTTCTTTTTGTTTTAAGTGATGATCAAAATAAGGCTCTTTCTACAAGTGTTCTTGTGTATTATCCAGTTAGTGAAAAGGGTGCGTTATTTAGTATACCGGGAAATACTGGCGGTATTTACGAATCAATCAACAGTGTAGATAGAATTGATGCAGTTTATGCAGAAAAGGGTATAGAAGTTTACTGTCAGGAAATAGAAAAACTTACAGACATGCAGATTCCTTTTCGCATTGACATAAGTCTTGAAAATTTAGGTCTTATAACAGATTTGCTTGGTGGGCTAAAGGTTTTTGTTCCTTCTCCAGTTAATGCTTACGGTGAAAATGGTGAACTCTGGCTTTTACCTAGTGGGGCTGTTAGACTTGACGGAGATAAAATAAAAACATATATGAACTACATTCTGCCTGAAGAAACAGAAGCTGATCGTGAAAGCAGAAGACAGAATGTACTTATTTCACTTTTTACTGCAATTACAGAACATAAAAATATGATTTTTGATAAGAAAATTTTTAATGAGTTTGGTTCAAAAATTTCTGCAAATGTAGATAAAAATGGTCTTCAGCGTATTTTTGAAGAAATTGCAAATATTGACAGTGAGCGAATGTCTCCTCAGTCTTTTGTAGGAAGTACACGTTCTGTTGCTACCCGTGACGGTAACAAGCGACTGTATTTTCCGCTCTATGTACAGGATTCTGTAAAACAGACTGTAAACTCTCTTGTAAGTGCAGGACAGGCAATGAGTGGACGAGTTTACATTATTAATATTCAAAATGGAACTTCTGTACAGGGACTTGCAAGAAATACTTCAATTCTTTTGCAGAGTATTGGTTATGATGTTTTAGGTACTTCCAATGCAGACAGACAGAATTATGAAGAAACTGTAATTATTAACCATATTGGTAATCGTGAAGCAGCAGAATCTTTAGGCGGTTTTATTCATTGTGAAAATATTATAGATGAAGAAGTTAAACCTGAAGAAGAAGGTTATAATACAGCGGCAGACGTTGACTTTACAATTATTTTAGGAAGTGATTTTGACGGTCGTTATGTAAGAACTGTAAATAAAAAAGAAAAGAAGGAAGAACCTAAGGAAGAATTAAAAACAGCTCCTTCTCGACAACCTGCAGAGAAACCTGCAGAAAAATCTGTAGAAAAATCTGTTGAAAAGTCTATGGAAAAAACACAAGAAAACTTATCTCCTGTAAAAGTAATTCAGGAAGAAACACCTCTTACAGAACAGGAAAATCAGGAAATTTCAAATAAGGTTAAGGCATTGGAAGATGCTTTAAATAAATTGAAGAATGAAAAATCTCAGAGTAAAACGGCTGATCAAAATGCTCCTTTAGAAAGCCAGAGTACTCCTGAAGTAACAAATACAAATGTGCTGAATTCATCTGAAGGTAAAAAGATTGAGAATCTTGCAGCTCCTTTAGAAAATTAGCGGGAATAAGAAAATGGAAAAGACAGAAGAAGAAAAAGCTCTTGAAATTGCTCAATTATTGGAAGATGGAAAAGGACAGAATGTAACTGTGATAGATGTTTCTCAGTTAAATTCCTGGACTGATTATTTTGTTATTGCAACAGTAACTTCTGGTGCACACTGGCAGGGTCTTTACAAGCAGGTAAAAGATTATGTTAAGGAAAACGATATGCAGATTCATCTTTCGCATCAGAAGACTTCTGATGGAGACGAATGGAACCTTATAGACATAGGTAGCGTAGTTGTTCACCTTATGTCAAAGGAAGCAAGAGATTTTTACGAACTTGAAAAACTTTGGCATGCTGGTAAGATTTTAAAATAAAAAAAAACGGCAGTTTATAAGGTTTATCCCTTTTGGCTGCCGTTTATTTTTTTTAGTCCATGTCGTCTGGATCGCTGTCTTCTTCTATTTCTTCATCGTAATCATCAAAACCTCTTATGCGGTTATTGTAGCCGTCTTCTGGTTCTTGATCATCGTAAGGTTCATCATAGTCGTCATCGTTTTCATCTTCAAAGTCGTCATCGAAGTCATCTTCGTAATCATCGTCTTCGAAATCATCATCGAATTCATCGTCTTCGTTTTCATCATCATAGTCATCATTGTAGTCATCGCCAAAGTCAGACATAGATGTCTCGAACATTAAATCATCATCATTGAACATGAAAAGTAACTCCTTGGAATTGCCATATCTCTCTTTACTCTTAGAGATTATTAGAGAGTTTTATTTTTGTCAATAAATTTAAGTTTTTTACTTTGAATTTTATTTAGAACACTTTGTTTTATTCCATAAATAATTTTTTTGCATTTTCGTCTACAAGTTTAAAAAGCTTTGTTGTAGAAATATTTCTTTTGGATGCAATGTAGTCGTAAATGTAGCTTATGTTGTTTGGAGTGTTAATTTGATTTTTTATTGGTACTGGAGTGTAAAATGGTGAATCTGTTTCAATAAGTATTCTGTTTGAAGGAACATATGCAACTGTTTCTGCCATATCCTGGGCTCCTTTTTTTCCAGCATATGTTACAGATCCGCTAAAACTTATATACCATCCTAAGTCAAGAAAAAAATCAAGTTCAGATTTACTGTATGAATATCCGTGAATAACACCTTTATTCCATTTAACAGCCTTAATGACATCTGCAGTTTCTGTAAAACCTTTTCGCGAATGAACTACAAGAGGCATGTTTAATTTTTTTCCTAAAGTCATTTCGAGGGCAAATAAATCTTTTTCGTCTAAAATTGTCTGACTGTCAAAAAAATCATGTTCGCGTCCTGAGTATTCCATACTGTCCCAGTCATGATCTATTCCGCAGGGACCAATGGCTACCAGATGATTTGCAAATTCATCACCGGAATTTTTAAAATTTTTTATTGAATCTTCCAAAAGTTCTATATATTCATAACGGTTTTCAACTGAATCTGTATCAGGCATTATTCCTGCACAAAAATACATCATGCGTTTAATACAGGCTTTGGCGTTGTCGTCATCAATCTGTTCAAGACACTGCTTAAAAAAATCTACACGTGAAAAAATATCATCAGCCTTAAGTCCACAGTCCATTGCAAAAAAAGGTTTTGATACAGCCATTTCTTCAAGTATTCTGGCAGCAAAATCACTGTCCTGGTTATGAGTTATCTGCGTAAAATTAAAAAGAATGTCTGTGTACATGTTTTTATTTTACATCAGTTTGAAAATAGTTGAAAGTTATTTTTAGTTTTTTGTTTTTCTAATGCTGAATTGCGAATTAATTTTTACTGTGCTAGAATTACTGAATGAAAAATAAAAAACTTTTCTTTGTGTTTGCACTTTTATTTTGGGGATGTGTAAATATATTTTCGCAGGACGTAAAATTACTTGATATTGAAGGACTTGAAATTCCGCTTTGCCGTCAGACAAGAGATATGTATGCAGATGCAGAAGATCATGAAGTTCATCAGTATACAGGTTATGCTCTTTGTTACAGAGAAAGTTATGAAATTGCAGAGTGGGTTGCTTATTGTCTTACAAGAGAAGAATTACAAAATAAAGTTGCAGAACGTACAAATGATTTTAGGGAAGATACAAAAATTACAAGTGCTTCAGCATTAAGTTTTGATTATTCAGGATCTGGTTTTGACAGGGGACATTTAGCACCAGCAGCAGATATGAAGTGGAGTTTTAAAGCAATGTCTGACTGTTTTTTAATGAGTAATATGGCACCTCAAAGACCTGAATTTAATCAGTTTATATGGAATGATCTTGAAAATAAAGTAAGGAGCTGGGCTTATAAATATGGCGCAGTTTATGTGGTAACAGGACCTGTTCTTGAAAAGCCTGCTAAGTATTATCAGCAAATTGGAAAGTCAACAAAAATTGCAGTTCCAGAGTATTTTTATAAAGTTCTGCTTGCTCAAAAAAATAATTCTTCAAAAACAATAATTGCACGTGCTTTTATAATGCCAAATAAAAAATGTGATAAAAAAATTGCAGATTATGCGGTTACAATTGATCAACTTGAAGAACGTACTGGTTTAGATTTCTTTTCGCTTTTACCTGACGATATTGAAAACAGGATTGAACGAAAAATTAATACTGAAGACTGGAGATAAATATGAATGAAATTTACAGCACTTTTGCACAAAAAAAAATAATTCCTGCAGTAAAAATAAATGACGTAAAAAATGCACTTCCTCTGGCAGATACTTTTTTACAATCAGACTTAAATGTTCTTGAAGTAACTTTTAGAAGTGATGCTGCAGCAAAATCAATTGAAGAAATTGCAAAAAAGTACCCTGATATTTTACTTGGTGCTGGTACTGTAAAAAATGTAGAGTGTGCAAAAATTGCTGTAGAATGCGGTGCAAAATTTCTTGTTTCCCCGGGCTTTAATGAAGAAGTTGTCACTTGGTGCAAAAAAAATAATGTACTTTTAATTCCAGGAATTGCAACTCCCAGTGAAGTTGAAAAAGCTCTTTTGCATGACATAAATGTTTTGAAGTTTTTCCCGGCACAGATTATGGGCGGAGTAGAAATGTTAAAGGCACTTTCTGGTCCTTACAGTGAATGTATGTTTATTCCTACAGGTGGTATAAATACAGAAAATGCCTTGTCTTATGTTAAAGAAAAAAATGTTCTTGCTGTCGGAGGCTCCTGGCTTTGTCCGTCAAGTCTTGTTGACAGAAGGGACTTCTTAAAAATAAGCTCTCTTATAAAAGAAGCTTTACTCGCTTTGAAAGTCAATTAATGTTTTTACAGTCATAGGAGAGAGAACTTTTTCGTAATTTAAAAACGGAAGACCTATAACACCAAAAACATCATTTACAA
>CAZALL010000128.1:0-5265 GCA_964485955.1 uncultured Treponema sp.
AATGTTGCAAAATCTTTTTCACCTAAAAGAATTTGACTCATCAAATTTAATTTTTCTGCATCAGGTTGATAAGGAATATACCAGACATAGCGACTGTCCCTTGCAAGAGGAGGATTTTTAGTCTGAATAAAATACCTGTAACTTCTAGATGTAGCAGAAAATCTTGAACTAAAAGAAGAATCTTTTTTTTCTGCATTTGAAATTCTTATATCTTTAGGTAAAAGTCCATTTAAAGCACGAATGTAATTTTCACATTCAATGTTATCATATGGCGAAAAAAAATTTGCTGCCTGAGCTCTTGCATGCACTCCAGAATCCGTTCTTCCACTTCCCTGAATATTTACATGCTGTTTTAACATCTTCTCCAATGCTTCTTCAAGACACCCTTGTACTGTCCGTGTTTGAGGAGGACTTTTCTGAATCTGCCAGCCACAGAAGTCACTTCCGTCATAAGATAAAGTAAGTAAAATATTAGTCATCTGGGCTTAAAATATTATTTGCAGAAAGTTCAGAAGTTAAATGATCATAAAGATTTCTTGCAACTTCAAGCAGAGGTCCCGGCTTATTTTTACTTGAACGGCCTAAACCAAAAATTCTTGCAATAGATCTCTTATATTCATCCAGTTTTTTAAGACGAACTTCTTCATCTTCACGCTGACCATATTTATATTCAAGTAAACCGCACAGATAAATTACACCGTCAAAACCATAATTTTTATCCATATCAGGACCAAAATTTGAAACCGGTTCAATTGATTCAATTCTACCCTGTTCATTTATCAAAGTCTGCTGATAAAAGAAAACTGCTTTTTTATAAAAAACCTGAGCAATAAAATCAAAATTATGCTTAGGACACATCATATCCAAATCTTTACAAAGCCAGGCAAGTCTTAAAGAAAGCATTCCTCTTTTAAAAGTCGGAGCATAGGCTATATCCACATCTTCATAAGTAAGCAAAGCCAGAAAATACATCGCAGCCCCATCATAAAGAGTACGTTCTTTTTTTAAATCAAAATAAGGAAAAATATTTTCTACAGTTTCTTTTCTTTTTGTTGAATGACCATAAATTGTATCCAGTGACTTTGTATCTTTAATATCTGTAAAATCTTTCCAGAAAAAAGCAGCATAACAGTTAGGACAAGCTCCAATATCGTAAATAAGAGGATAAACACGACCAAATTTTTTTGAAGGTTCAAAATTTCTATGCAGTTCATCAGTTAAAACTCCGGCAATCATACGACCACCACCCTGATGCAAAACTTCCTGATCAAATTCTTTTTTGCAAGCAGGACAACGGCATTTTTCTTTTGCCCAGTACGAAATAGAAGCTTTCTTTGCAGAAGCTGAACTTGTTGACTTTACATTATGAACCATTTTTACCCCCGCTCTATTACAACAATTGCCACAACATTTTCTTTTTCATGACTTATAGAAAGAAAAACACTTGCATTATTTCCGCACATTTTATTTTTTATTTCAAGAGCTTGCTTTTCAACACTTATAAAAGGTTTTCCACCCTCTTCCTTTTCTACAAAAACATCTTTTAATTTAAAGCCCTTAAATCCCGTTCCCAAAGCCTTACTAAATGCTTCTTTAGCCGCAAAACGAGATGCATAATGTTCACACAAAGCCTGCCTTGTCATTTTTTCTTCTAAAGGCAATTCTTTTTCATTAAAATACCTGAGCAGAAATTTTTTATCATCAATCAGATTTTTAAATCTCTCTGTATTGACAATATCACAACCTATGCCAAAAATCACTCTTTAGCCTCGACTATTTCTTCATCAATATTTTCTTCTGTAAGTTCACTCTGTACATTTTCTTCAGGAACATCTTCTTTTTTTTCTAAAACATTTACACTTACAGTTAAAGGAACCTGAATATTTATTTTAATTCCTTCTGGAACACTTACATTAACAGGCAATTCATATACTCCAGTTTCAGTTATCTGAGATAAATCAACACTGGCACTTATATTTTCCTGAGAAATATTTTTCATCGCTAAAGATGTTCCTTCGATTTTTACAGCAACTTTTTTTACTTCACTTTCTGCAGCAAATTTTTCTGCAAGATTAATAAAGTTTAAATTTAAATCAGAAAAATCAACAGCAGAATGAGATTCCTTAACATTTACCTTTACAGTAATTTTAATAGAAGAATCTAAAGTTACAAGTGAATTAATATTTACCGGGCTTACTGTAAATTGTGCAGACTGCTTAAGACCGTCAATTATAATTGTATCAGTCTGAATTTTTTTCATTGAATTTACAATATTTTCAGGTCCCTGCACACGAATAACTTTTGGTTCAATTTCAACAGAATCAACTTCATATCCAAAATCGCAGTTACCTTTTAATGTTGCCACAAGATCTACATCCGCAAACGACTTAGAAGTCAACTCTAAAGTAAGATAATCAGGTTTTGCCTTTACTTCAATAGAATCCAGTGCAAGAAGTCTTTCATCTGCTTTTATAAAAACCGGAACATTTACCTTTCCTTCTTTTGCAATATTTGAAACATCAATCCATGCCCTAAAGTCATTTTCAGAAACAGAAACTAAATCTCCCCTCTCTGCACTTACTGAAATTTTTATATTCCGCCTGTTTTCCAGACCAGAAGAAATGCTGTAACTTCCATTGGATACAACTTCAAGAGGTACAATAAAAGTTTTTCTATCTGTATTAGAAACAGTATGTAGCCAGAAGATAAGTATTGCTGCAGCAATACAGCCAAGTTTTAATTTATAATTATGTGTAATTTTTTCAAAAAAATTATTTTTCATCGTCAGAAGCCTCCTTGATTTTTACTTCAGGAGTAACCTCAAGTTTCTTTTCCAGAATCTGTGTAATCTGTTCAATGCTTAAGTCATAATAAATATTTGAATCATAGGCAAGACTTATAGCACCATTTTCTTCACTTACAATAAGTACAACACAGTCACTTACTTCGCTTATACCCAAAGCAGCCCTGTGCCTTGTACCAAAAGTTTTTCTAATGTCATTTCGTTCGCTTAAAGGTAAAAAACATCCTGCCGCAATAATTTTTCCGCCCTGCACAAAACAAGCCCCGTCATGAAGCGGTGTATCATGTCCAAAAATTGTTACCAAAAGATTTGAAGTTAAATCTGCATTTAATTTTGTTGCAGGTTCAATAATGTCGTCAAATTTAGTATGCCTCATAAAAACTAAAAGCATACCACGCCTCATTTTAGAAAGCATTTCTGCCGCAATTAATGCTGAATCAATACAAGTATGTTTTGTTCGCGAATTAAGACTTACCCATTCAGTTTGTCCTAATTTTACAAATATTTTTCTAAGTTCAGGCTGAAAGACAATAGCAAAGGCAATAAAAAGCCCCGGCATAAGAGTATTTAAAATCCAGAGTAATGTTTCAAGTTTTAAGACAACAGCAAGAACATAAGCTCCAGCAATAAAAATGGCAGAAGTAATAATCTGAACACCATTAGTGTTCATTATAAGTAAAATTCCCTTGTAAAGAACAAATGCCAGAATTGCAATATCAATTACAGGACTTATAAACGAATATACTTTTGTAAAATTGTCTATAAAACTCAAATTAATCCTCTCTTTGTGACAGGGCTGAATATACTTTTAATGAATCAACAGCCGCTTCAACATCGTGAACTCTTATAATGGAAGCCCCTCTGCTTACAGCAACAAGGTTTGCTGCTATAGTTCCACTAAGTCTATTTTCAGTATCTTTACCCGTCATCTGACCTATACAACTTTTTCTGGACAAAGCCATCAAAACCGGAAACTTACCCTGGCAAAGACTGCCGCATTTTTCTATCAAAATTTTATTTGCTTCAAGATCTTTTCCAAAACCAATTCCCGGATCTACAATAATCTTTGACTCTTCAATTCCACAGGCAAGTGCATATTTAATTCTTTCTTCAAGATAGGAATTTACCTGAGCAAAAACATCACTGTAAACTGTATTTTCCTGCATTATATCAGCATTTCCACGTTTATGCATCAGGATAAGACTTATTTTTTCTCTAGCACACCAAAAGCCAAGCTCGCTGTCATCTTCCAAGGCAGAAATGTCATTTAATATATCTGCACCTTCATCAAAAGCTCTCTGCATTACAATTTTTTTTCTTGTATCAATGGAAATCGGAATATCTGAATATTTTCTTATTTTTTTTACAAGTGGAATTATTCTATTAAGTTCTTCATCAGCATCAATATAAGCAGCCCCAGGTCTTGAAGATTCTCCGCCAATATCAAGAATATCTGCCCCCTCATCAAGGAGTTTTAATGCAAGATCAATGCCACCCCTGCTTCTAGAAAA
The DNA here is from genome assembly GCA_964485955.1 of uncultured Treponema sp. Lineage (GTDB taxonomy): Bacteria > Spirochaetota > Spirochaetia > Treponematales > Treponemataceae > Treponema_D. The sequence continues at coordinate 4,315 of CAZALL010000128.1, forward strand.
AAAAGAATCTGGAGTTGCATTAACAATACCCATTACAAAAGCTTTTAGAGGTGTTGTAATTTTTTTTCCTGACAGTACAAGTTCTTTTTGTTTCATAAAAGTTCCATTGTTCCAAGAGCAATACTTTCGCTGTCAATTTTAAAAGTCTCAAATATCTGATCACGTGTTCCTGTAATTTCAAAAGTATCTGGAAAGGCAAAAATTTTTGAAGGAATATTTTTAGTACATTCACGACTTTTTAAAACCAGTTCAAGATATTCACTTATTCCACCGGATTTCATACCGTCTTCCACAAAAACAACTGCATCATATTTTGAAGCAAGAGTAGTAAAATATGATTCATCAAAAGGTTTTATAAATCTAAGCACATAAATATCAGAATTTTTCCCAGAAATTAAAAGAGATCTTGCTGCATTTAAAACTTCGCTGTACATTCCGCCTGTTGTAACAAACAAATTTTTTTTAGGATTAAGAGAAGTTTTTTCTGTTTCTTCAAGGAGCCGTTCAGAAAGAGAAGGTGCATAAACTTCACTTGAAATTAAAAGTCCCCGACCTTCATGAACAGGCTTAGAAAAAGTTTCAATTTCTGAAGGACATGAAGCTTTTGGCCAGCGTAACAAAACAGGTCCTTTTGCAGAATTTATTGCATAATCTAAACAAAGTTTCATATCTAAAGCACTTACAACAGTCATCAAAGTAAGATTTGGAACAGATCTAAAAAGTGCAATATCAAAAATTCCCTGATGAGTTTCACCGTCTCCAGGCACTGCCCCCGCCCTGTCAAAAACAAAAACAGCATGCCTATTCTGCAGTGCAATATCTTCAATCATCTGGTCTACTGAACGCTGAATAAATGTAGAATAAATTGCAGTCACTGGAATAAGTCCTCCGGCAGCAAGACCTCCGGCAAAAGTTACAGCATGTTCTTCTGCAATACCAGTATCAAAAAAA
>CAZALL010000129.1:0-5223 GCA_964485955.1 uncultured Treponema sp.
TCTTTTTTTATTTAAATATTCTATAATTTCTTCAACACAAGGTATAGATAAATCTGAATATTGAGAAACTGAATTTTCAATACCTGTTTTTTTCCATGAAGGAATATATTTTATTTTTACTCCTTCTATACCTGTAACTTTTTCATATATATCTGCAAATATTTGATTAAATTGAAATACTGTATTTTTTCTCTTTTTCTGAATTTCAATTCCATTTATTGCAAGTTGCTTATCATAAATATCTAGAAGTTCATATTTTCTTTCTTTTAATGAAATATTACGATTTTTTAAAATTTTTTTATAATTTCTTAATAAATCAAGATAAATTTCATCATACATACTCAAAGACTGATCTATAAAAAAACGTCTTCTTTCAGGCTCTCCAACTGCAAAGTCTAAATCATCATGATTATACAAAATACATGGAATAGTATTTATTAATTCTTTTCTGTCATGAAGAATTTTTCCGTCTTTTTCAATTTTCTTTTTATTATTTTTAATAGAAACTACAGTTGAATGAATTATATTATTTTCTTCTCTAAACAAAACTCTTATACTCATTTCTGTCTGACCTTTTTTAATAGATTCACTGTCATTATGAGTCCTAAAAGATGAACCATACGCTGAGTAATATAAAGCTTCAAGAAGATTACTTTTTCCCTGTCCATTTAAACCAGTAAAATAAACCTCCCTTGAAAGGAGGTCTATTGTCTGATTGTGAAGATTTCTAAAATTATATAATGATAAAGAAAGAAATGGCAAATTATTCAGCCTGCATTGGCATTATAATGTGGAAATAATCAGATGCAGGTTCAGGTCTCATTGTAATAGCCTTCATCTGTTCTGTAAATTCAAATGTAATTCTATCTGTTCCAATACCACGTAATGGTTCTTCTACATAACGATAATTTAAAGCAATTACATATGAATCTGATGCATATTCACACGGTATTTCAACATCTGCACTACCCATATCATTTTGCTGTGATGTAATTTTAAGTTTACCAGGTTCAATATTAAAATAAATACGACCAGCTTTTTTATCAACCATAAGACTAACTTGTCTTAAAGCATTTACAAGATCATTTCTATCTACCTGAAAACTATGTGTTTGATTTTCAGGAATAACTCTTTCATAATTAGGAAATTGTCCTTCAAGAAGAACTGAACCAAATTTATAATTTCCAAATTTAAAGAAAATCATTTTATCAACAATTGAAATTGAAATATTTCCTTCATCAGGAGCATGTTTTAAAATAATATTTAAAATTTTTGGATGAACAATAGCTGCAGGAAAATCATTTACACCAGCAAGTAAATTTTTAGAAGCAAAACTTAACCTTCTTCCATCTGTTGCAACAAGATTAAATTTTTCTCCTTTCTTTTCAAAATAAACACCATTCATAAAATAACGAGTTTCATCAATACTAACAGCAAAAACTGTTTGAGAAATCATTTCTTTAATTTCTTTTGATGGAACTTCAAAATAAGGTACATTATCTGCAGCATCAAAATCAGGAAATTTTTCTTGAGAAAGACTTTTTATTTGAAATTTAGATTTTTTTGCAACAGGTTTAATTAAAACAGTAATAGAATTTTCATCATTTGAAGAAGATTGATTAAATTCAATTTCCCCTTCATTTAATGCATTTAAAATTCCCATAAGTTTATCACAATAAACTGTAGTAGAACCTTCTTCTTCTACTTGAACAGGAACTTTTGTTTCAAAATTTACTTTTATATCAGTAGCTTTAATTGTAAGAGTATTATTACTTGCAATAAGTAATACATTAGACAGAATAGAACCTGCATTTTTAGTTGAAATAATTTCTTGTGCAATTGATATTTCTTTTATCATTGCATCTCTATCAAAAGTAAATTTCATTTATATTGCTCCTTAGAAATTTAATTAACTTTTCCAAATTTGTTAATATATATTATATATATATAAATTTAATAATAGTAATAATAAGGGGTGTGAATTTATGGATAACTTATATAATTCTTTATTTTATAAGAAATTATAATGTGTATAACTCAAGTTATGAATTAACACTTTATCCACTTTTCCACAACTTTTAAACTTATCCACTTTTTATGCACAGCATTGTATCATATTGTACACAAGTTGTCTTGTATTATTAAATCTTTTTATATTCTTTAATTTCTCTTTTTAATAATTCAATTACAGAATTAAGTGAAGAATCTGTTTTGAGTTGTTGTTCAACTTTTTCATGACTATGCATGGCAGTTGTATGATCTCTTCCTCCAAATTCATTACCAAGTTCTGGAAAAGAGTATTCTGTAATTTCTCTTGCAAGGTATATTGCAATTTGTCTTGGAATTACATATTTTTTTTCTCTTTTTTTACCTTTTATGTCACTTACAGAAATATTATAATGTTCTGCAACAACTTTTTGTATTGTTTCTATAGTAATAGAACCGTTAAATGGTTGATTAAATACATCTTTTAATTGGTCTTGTGCAATTTCTATTGTAAGATTTTTTCCAACTAATTCAGAATAAGCAATCATTTTTGTAAGACAACCCTCAAGATCACGAATGCTTGTCTGAACATTTCTTGCAATAAAATCAATAATTTCTTCTGGAATATATTTGTTTATAAGAGAAAGTTTTTTAATTAAAATGGCTTTTCTTGTTTCGTAATTTGGTAATTTTAAATCAACACAAATTCCACGGTTAAATCTTGAAATAAGTCTTGATTCAACATCTTTTAATTCAGAAAGCGGACGGTCGCATGTAAAAACCATTTGTTTTTTATTATTAAAAAGTGCTTCAAAAGTATAGAATATTTCTTCCTGTAGATTTTTTTTACCTTGAATAAAATGAATGTCATCAAGAAGAAGTAAATCTACATTTCTATATTTTGCTTTAAATTTGTCTATTGTTTTTCCGTTTATTTTTCCAAGAGAATTTGTATAATCATTAAGAAAATTTTCTGCACTTATGTAACATATTTTATATTTATCTCCGCGTTCTTCATGAAGATAATTTCCGATAGATTGCATAAGATGAGTTTTTCCTAAACCAACACCTCCATAAATAAGGGTAGGGTTGTAAGCTGTAGCAGGATTTTTAGCAATTGATAGAGCAACACTGTAAGCAAATCTATTTTCATCACCTACAATAAATGAATCAAAAATAAAATTTTCATTAAGCTGGGGATGTTTAGAAATTTTAGGTTTTATTTCTTCAGTTTGTATATTTTTTTCTGTATTATCTAGTTTTATTGAAGAATTTTCATAAGAAGAATCATTATCTTCAATAATTGAAGAGTTTTTAGCTTTTACAATATATTTTAAATTTATATTTTGTCCTGTAATTTCGTTAATTTTGTCTGTTACGTCTTTTACATAACCTCTGTCTGTCATGGATTTCCACATAAAGTCTGAAGGTACACTAACTGTTATTTCTTTAAGTGTATCTTCAACATATTCCATGTTAAACCAGAGTTGAAATTCATTTTCTTGACCTTTTGCATTATATTCTTCATGAATCATTTTTAATGCTTCATCCCAAAAGGCTTTATAGTTTTGTTCGCTCATAGAACCTCATTATAACTTGTCTTTACCTTTCCTTTCAAGAATGTTATACTTTGTTTTCACAATTCTTCTATATATATTGTGTAGTTTTTAATAAAAAAGGATTAATAAATGAGCGATTATTCTGGACAGAGTATTCAGGTTTTAAAAGGACTTGAACCGGTTAGAAAAAGACCTGGTATGTATATTGGTTCAACAGGACCTCGCGGTTTACATCATCTTGTTTATGAAACTGTAGATAACTGTATTGATGAAGCTATGGCAGGTTTTTGTGATACAATTACAGTAGCTCTTGAAAAAGATGATGTTGTACGTGTTGAAGATAATGGACGAGGTATTCCTGTAGATCTTCATCCTACTGAAAAAATAAGTGCACTCGAACTTGTATTAACACGACTTCATGCTGGCGGTAAATTTGATAAAAGCTCATATAAAGTTTCTGGTGGTCTTCATGGTGTTGGTGTTTCCTGTGTAAATGCACTTTCTACATGGCTTGAAGCAACTGTTAAACGTGATGGTCATATTTATCAGCAGAAATATGAAAAAGGTATTCCTAAAACTAAAGTTGAAGTTATAGGAGATTGTGGAGAAGATGTTCATGGAACAACTATCCGCTGGAAACCAGATGCAACTATTTTTACTGAAACTATTACACATGATTACGATGTATTAAAAAAACGTCTTCGCGAACTTGCATTTTTAAATAGTGGAATAAAAATTATTTTTAGAGATGAACGTCTTGAAACACCAAAAGAAGAAATTCTTAAATATGAAGGTGGTATTGTTCATTATGTAAAAGAAATGAGTGAAGCAAAGCACTCTAAATTTTATCTTCCAACAGAACCAGTTTATATTTATGGTGAAAAAGATGATGTTGTTACAGAATTAGCCTTTCAGTATAACGACGGATTTGATGAAAATATAAATACTTATGTAAATGATATAAATACCCGTGATGGTGGTACTCATCTTGATGGATTTAAATCAGCTCTTTTATGGACATTAAATAAAGCTATTGATGCTAATGATAAGCTTAAGAAAAAAATGCCTGATAAAACTGGTAAATTTGAAAAAGATGAAGATAAAAAGGAAAAACTTACAGGTGATGATGTAAGGGCAGGTATTGTAGTTGTTCTTTCAATGAAAGTTCCTGAACCAGAATTTGAAGGTCAGACAAAAGAAAAACTTGGTAATACAGAAGTTCGTACAATAGTTGATTCACTTGTAAAAGAAAAACTTACTATTTTCTTTGAGCAAAATCCTGCAACTTTGGAAATGATTGCAGAAAAAGTAATTGCCGAAGCTACAGCACGTATTGCAGCCCGAAAAGCAAAAGATGCTAGCCGTAAGAAAACGATGTCTGATGGATTTGGACTTCCTGAAAAACTTGCAGATTGTTCATTAAAAGATCCTTCTCAATGTGAAGTTTATATTGTCGAAGGAGATTCTGCAGGTGGTTCAGCTAAAAAGGGTAGAGACCCAAAAACACAGGCAATACTTCCTCTTTGGGGTAAAATGCTTAATGTAGAAAAAGTTCGTCCAGAAAAAGTTATGAATAATGATAAACTTGAACCTGTTATTGCTTCTTTAGGTGCAGGTTTTGGTAAAGACTTCAATATAGAAAAACTTCGTTATCATAAAATTATAATTATGGCGGATG
>CAZALL010000130.1:0-5174 GCA_964485955.1 uncultured Treponema sp.
TGAGCGCTAGCGAAGTGCGGAACAGCCGACCCGGAGTGTAGTGAGGGCGAAGCCCACACGAAACGGAGGGACACGCCAATATTGCGAGTTTTTGTAGAAAACTCGGGAAGCAACCGAAGGTTGTGACGCACGCCACAAATATAAATCTTACAAATTTAATTTTTCCAAGAACAGTTCAATCGCATTTAAATGATGAAAGCCTTCTCTCTGGTCAGTAAATTTATCAAGAGAAATAATGTATCGCGGGTAACCGTCTTTATGTTTCTGAAAGGGCTATATTCTGAAAATGGTCTGGAATAATTGTTTATCAAATATCGTTAAATGGCGTTTCCGGGTATTATTTTTGCAATTTTTTATTTTTTAGTCCTCGGAATTGTGAGTTATCTAGAAATCTTTTTACAAATACAAAATCACAATAACTTTGATTTCATCTGCCGAAAGTTCCTGCACATTTTCTGCAGCATTCCAGAAAAAATCAAAATCTGCAGTTGCATAAGTTTGCACTGTATCATAAATTTTGTTTACATCAGAAAGTAAAAGGTCTTGGCCGTTTGTCATAATCGAAAAAGCAAACTTGGCAAATCTCGTATCTGTCAATTCAGAAATCTGCTTAATCTTCTGTCCTAAAAGCTGCACAAGATTTTCTATACCTATTGAACATTCACTTACAATTTTTATTTCCGTGGATTTTTTACAAACAAAATCTAATGGCTCAATATGATGATATGTGCCGTTTTCTGTGGAAATACAAAAATCCTCCAGGTTTTTAAAATCATTTTCACTGGCTCCGGCAAGATACATATCAAACCCACTGCTACTGTAATCAATGGATTCTTCCGTGCTAATGCAGCCAATCAGACAAGTCGCCCTTTTCTCCCGATAGTCAGAAATCAATTCAATCAGTTTTTTATAATTCACATCGTTATAAGAAAAATAAAAAAGCACAAAATCAAAATGCTGATCATAATAATCATAAAGAATTTCTGTAATTTTGATTGAATCTACAGTTTTAGTGTTTACAGTCATTTTTTGAGAAAGAGGATTTTCTTCCGGATTATCAATAACTTCAAAATTCATTTTACGATCTTCTGACATGAAAAAATGCTACCTCAATTTTTAATTTTTTGAGGTAGCACAAATCCAATTTTCTTTATAAATTCTGTATTCCTGTTTCTTTGTCTAGTTTACTTAGGAACCTTAAAACAGTCATTTCTGTCATTTGGTCGTTTTCTCCATTCATACAGAAAACACGTTTTATTATCCGATGTAATTCCAAAATAATGACCTGCACAATGCTTGGAAAATTCATCTGGATTTTTAATAATCCATTTTTCCCATTTAGGCATATTATCTGGACATTGATATGCAGAAAGCAATTCTCTGATGGAAGTTTTTTTAGTTAGCCGTAATACAGCATCCTTTAGAAAATCCTTCCAATATTGTGCATTTTCAATACGAGAAAAATACTGATACAAGTCATTTGTTGATTCAATACAACATCTTTTATGTGTATTTGTCTTATAACTCCAGGACCACCAGTACTCATAGAAACGATTGTTTCCACATGTAAAAAGTAAAACCCTAAAATCATCAGATATATCATTTTTTGATAAATAAGTATCAAAAACATTCTTTACTTTTTCAAATAGACTTATGTCCAATTCTGAATACTTATCTAAAATATTGATGTTGCAACAATAGAGAGCAAAATATATTTTTCCTTTACAAAAAGAATTTTCTTCTAATTCTGAAATTAGTTTCTTTGATTTCTGATCTTTTTTTATTGTTTTTGCTTTGTATATTTCTTCAAGAATTTGATTTTTTGCAAAATTCGATTCTATTTTATGAGCTGAAAGATAAGTATAAATATCATTACATCCATTCGATAGCTCAATAATTAGGTTTAGAAATCCTCTGAAAGACTGAACGCTGTCTATATTAGAGTTTTCTGCAATATTTCTTATAACTCGCATCCAGTCGTCAAAGGAATCTTCAGAAAAATTGGCTTTTTCAAGATATAATGTTTGTGCATAAAAAAGACCTCGAACAGTATATGTTACGTCAGCACCATCTTCACCTTTACATATAGTTGAAAATAGGGTGTCCTTTTCTTTACAGAAGTCCCACAAAGTTATTTTTGATTTTTTATGGAAATTTTCATTTTCTGAATATAAATCAAGAATTATTTTTAGTTTAGTAAAAATTACTTCATCAATATCATCAACAGATAAGTTTTCAATATTATCTGCAATTCTTTGTATTCTTTTAATAGAATCTTTACCGGTTTCATTTTCAAGATTCTTAATTTGTAAAGTTTGTTCTATTATTACAATTTCCGCAATAAAATTTAAAAATGCATCATCTAAAGAGTCTTTAAAAGTATTCCAGAATAAATCTGTCCAAATTCTATCAGCTTTGAAATAGAATTTATTTTCTTCTTCAATATTTTTTTCCCATGCTAAGTCAATAACTTTTTTCTCAAGTTCAGCTTTTATTTTTTCATAATTCGTTAGTAACTTACCTCTTGCGTTCATTTTTAGGTATAACTCTTCTGTTAAACCAAATTTTTTAATATTCAAAACATTAAATTTTAGATTATTCAGTTGGTTATAGTGAATATCATTTTCTAAATCCAATTTATGGATTACATCAAGCATATTCAGCATTGAGGATACAGTTGGATCAAGATTAAATTTATTGAAGAACCAATGTTCATTACGAATATACTTAGATGGAATCTCAGATGGCGAAAAAGTCTTTGTTAACTTACAAAGTTCTATGCAAAAATCTCTAGATGAAATTCTCGTTTCGTAGGTGAAGTTTGATAGATTTGACAATTTATCAGTAAGTTCTTTATCTTTAAAATCTTTGCAAGAATAATACCAATACAACAAGAATAAGGTGGTTAATCGTTGTTGACCATCGAGTGGAATAAATACATTATCATTCTCTATTGCACCATATATAAAATCTAAATCCATTGGTGTATTTGATTTTAAAGATTTGAATATTTCTTTAATGAATCGAAAACCTGTTTTATTAATAGGTAAGATTCCATCTACCTCTTTCTGTCCTTGAACATAATCTCGTTGCAATAAAGGAATTTCAATTTTCGAGAAATCAAAACATTTTTTTTCTAATAAATCTGTAAAAGTATATTTTTTCATTATCTTACCTCATTAAAAAAATCTAAAAACGTTGTCTCAATGTCGTTTCTGTATTCAAGTTCATCTTGAGCTGTCCATTTTCTCAAATCGGCAGTTCCGGTTTGATAGTATTTTAAAAATACATTCTTTGTGCAGGGCGGAACAAAAAGTCCTGCTTTATCTCTTTCAATTATAAAACGTCGTTTTGTGGGAAATAGAGAATTTCCATAAGCTCTATTTGTATGGGAATCTAGCAATGTTAAATTGCCTATAGAATTTTTATTTTGGATAGAGCTATCTACTATTCTGCTAATTATCTTATTGTATAAAGATGAAAAACGCTCAATGTTTACCTTTTCAAGTTTTTTATATTCATCTATTTCATCCTTTAAATCTTTAAGATCGTCTTTTAAGTCTGAATATGTGTATTCAAGCCATTCAATTTGGTCTTTTAAGTTTTCCAAAGGATTTTCTGTTTTAGAATCTATATGTTCTATGTCCCATTTTTCAGTTTTCAATTTGTCAAAAGGAAATTTATAGGAACCTTTGTTTTTTAGTAAATATAAGATGTTGTAAAGTACGTAGAATTTTCGCAATGCATCAGGGGACTGTTGATCATAGTCAATTTTATCAATTCCATCTAATCCATTAGGTATTGACTCTAACATAAGTTTTTTTAATTCCATTAACGATTCATCTTTTTTAAGTCCATAACATAATTTATATAAATCTTGTATTTTTTTGCCTGTATAAATTAGATAGCCAATGCAATGATATCGCTCATAATCATCGTACCATTCGCATAAAGTATCAAATATATTTTTTATTTGATTCCACTGTTCTGTTATGTTCCACTCTGGAGATTTTGACTTTTCAACGAAAAACAGATATGTAGTTAAAGGTTCATCTTTTTGCTTTTTCTTGCCAGTTTCTTTTTCATAAATCAGATCAAAAATTATTTCAATTCTAGAGAATGATGTGGGTGCGTCCTTTGTAAGAAAATACCAAAAAGAATTCTCTTGTAATTTATGCTCTATTCTATCCCAGTCTTCAGACATTTCATATCTATGAATAGTCATATCAGATTCGTGCGAAAAGTTCTTTTTTTGCAAAAAGAGAGCTTTTATTAGTTCTGCATTTGTTAATGGTATTTTTCCGCTGTTGATTCTTATAAATGAACTTATTTCGTCTTCTTTAGTTTCTAGTTCATACCAGATTACTTTTGTGTGGTGTAAAAATGTAGATTGAAACTTTGAGTTATCAAAATCCCCTGTTTTATTTTCAACCCACTTATTTATAGCTTCATAAGCTTTCGCTATATGGAAAAAATCTATATTAGAATCAGTAGATTCAGAACTTTTAGCTTTTGAGTTGTCGATTTCCAAGTTTTCAATAAAATTTTTGCTTTCTTCCCTTGTTTCATATTCTAATGCGGGAATTGGTAGTTTTTGTTTGCCAATCCACATTTCATTAAAATATTTTACTAAAAGGATAATCGTTGTAAGTCTTTGTTGACCATCTATTAGATTCCACTTATTTCCATTCTTTTTTACAACAATAGGTTGGAGACAATAAAATTCTTCGTTAGTTCCTTTATCGCTGAATTCTGCAATATCATCTAATAGGTCAACAACCTGTTTTGCAGTCCACCTGTAACCTCTTTGATATTTTGGAACATAAAAATTCTTGTCGAGTAACCATGAAATTGGTTTTAACATTTCTGCGTTGAGTTCATCATTTTCTGATTTTATTGAATCTTTCATATTCATCCTCTCTTTTATTTTTTCTCTCCCAATGTTTTTTCTAATTTATCAATCTGGTCTTGAAGTGCCTGAATCTGTGAAGATATTTTTTCAAGATTTATTTCTTCAATTCCTTTTTCCTCCATAATTTTTTGAAAGATCCTTTACAACCTTGAATTTGATGCCTTTCATGATTTTTCCGTAACTCTTAGTTGTCTCATAGTAAACGATTTAAAAGTGAATCTGTCAATTCACTTTTAGGGTATACCCTAAAAGTGCCGCTTCG
>CAZALL010000131.1:0-5140 GCA_964485955.1 uncultured Treponema sp.
TATTTTGTTTTATCAGCAGATTTCGTAGAAATCTGCAAATCCGTGTGATTTTTTTTACATAATGGAATTTTTATATTTAAATATGCACCTTGTTGCAATTCAACTTAATTAACAATATTATGATTTATCGAGGTTTTTTATGTACAAGGTATTTATTGACGGAAAAGAAGGAACTACAGGACTTAAGATTTTTGAACGTTTTGCAGGAAGAAATGACATTGAAATCATGCAAATTTCCGAAGAAAAACGCAAAGACAAAGAAGAACGCCGTAAGTTTATAAATGAATCTGATTTTACATTCCTTTGCCTGCCGGATGCAGCTGCTATTGAAAGTGCCGAACTTTGTACAAACCCAAATACCCGCATTATTGACGCTTCTACTGCCCACAGAACTAACCCTCTTTGGACTTATGGTTTTCCTGAACTTGATGAAAAATTCCGTGATGCCCTTAAAACTTCAAAAAGAGTTGCAGTTCCTGGCTGTTATGCAAGTGGATTTGCTTCAATTGTATACCCACTGACAAAAAACGGTATTCTCCCAACAGATTATCCTATAGTATGTCACGCAGTTTCTGGTTACAGCGGTGCCGGCAAAAAAGCAATTGCCCAATATGAAGATAAAGAACGTAACAGTGAATTAAATTCACCACGCCTTTATGCTTTAAGCCAGAGTCATAAACATCTCCCTGAAATGCAAAAAATTTCAGGCCTAGACTTTCCACCAGCATTTGACCCTTATGTCTGCGATTACTTTCAGGGAATGACTGTTACCATTCCTTTCCATACAAGACTTTTTAACAAAAAAATGAGTGTTGAACAAATATGGCAAATGTTCACCAAACATTATGAATCTTCTCACTTTGTACAAGTAATGGGTCTGCAGGGCGAAGGAACTCTTGAAGCACCTTTTATTGCAGCAAACACAATGGCAGGAACAAATTACATGCGTATTTTTGTATGTGGCAACGATGAGAGAATTCTTATAACATCACAGTTTGACAATCTTGGAAAAGGAGCAAGTGGTGCTGCAGTTCAATGCATGAACATAATGATGGGCATTGATGAAACTACAGGTCTTGAAACAAAATAAATGCCAGAAAATAAAACTCTCCACCATGTAAAAGCTTCTACCCAGTACAAAAGGGAACACAAGGCAGACTACGGTCATGAAAAAATCGAAATTCTTTACCAGGATAAAGACATTACCGTTATATTAAAACCAAGCGGTATGCTTTCTGTTCCATACCCTGGAAGCCGTGCCAGAACAGCCATTGAAGTTCTTGAAAATTTAATGCGTAAAAACGGAACTTTTTCTCAAAATCATAAGCCTTTCGTTGTCCACCGCCTTGACCGTGATACCAGCGGAGTTATGATGTTTGCCTTAAACCAGAATGTCCAGAAAAAAATAATGAATACCTGGCACAAAATGGTTACTAGCCGTATTTATCATGCAGTCGCAGAAAATCCCAAAAATAAAAAAGACTATCTTGAAGACAGCGGAATTATTGACGACCCTCTTGCAAAAAATGCACATAATGTGGGTTACGTCCCAAAATTTGAAGACCTTAATAACGTAGAAACAGTTGCCGCAAGAACTCACTATAAAATAATTCTTCGCGGAAAAACGCATACACTTTTTGAACTGTCATTAGATACTGGTAAAAAAAATCAAATACGTGCCCACTTAGCTTCAAAAGGCTATCCCCTGGCAGGAGATGAAAATTACAGGGCCAAAACTGACCCCTTTCACCGCCTTGCCCTCCATGCCCGTTCACTTGAATTTATACATCCAGTAACTGGCGAAAAAATGCACTTTGAAGTAGCAGAAGATACTTTCTGGGCTGAATATGTACAAAAAGGTGACAGCCATCCATCAAAACCTATCTGGGAAGAAGAAAGACATTATAAAAACAACAATCTTTCTGTACCCAAATCTGCAACCATAAAAAAGCTTAGCCGTAAGCAAACAAGCCACATGAATTATATTGAAGCCGGAAAATTAAAAAATCAAAAATAATTCTTCAAGGTTATGTATTTCATACCTTGCTTTTATATCAAAGGCACTCTTATTTGAACGGTTAATCCAGCAGGTATCAATTCCGTAATTTATTCCGCCCTTTATATCAGAAGTAAGCGAATCTCCTACAATAAGCATTTTTGACTTATCACTAAAACCTGTAACTTTTTCCATGTACTCAAAAATTTCTTTATTAGGTTTATTGCTTCCAGCCTGTGATGAAACAACAATAAAATCAATATATTCCTTAAAAGAGCATCTTGAAAGCCTAGATCTTTGAACTTCATTTACACCATTTGTAAGGATACAGATTGTGTACCCATTTTCATGTAATTTTTTTAGTACATCAAAGCTTTCTGTAAATTCAATACCAGTTTTTGCAAGATGGTATGTATAAACTTCATTAAATTTCTGAGGATTGATATTACTTTTTAAATATTCATTTAGTTGGACAAAACGTTCTATTCTTACTTCTTCCTGAGTCAATTGATTTTTTTCATGCTTCTTCCATAAATCATCATTTATTTTTGAATAAACTTTTATTGTTTCTAAATTATAATGAATGCCTAGTTCCTTAAAAGTATTTTCCATGGCTGCCTTTTCGCATAATTTAAAATTAAAAAGCGTATCATCTGCATCAAAAATTATTAACTGATATTTTGACATCTAATTTAATTCTCCCAAATTTTCTATGAGTTCAAAAGGTGTAAGTGAAAAATTATTTTTTCCAAAAACAGAAGCTTTTGCATGTGCAAGAGATGCACTTTTTACTGCTTCAAGAACATCATAGCCTTGAGCAAGCAGACTGGCAATCATTCCACTAAGAACATCCCCACTTCCTGCCTTTGCCAACGATGCAGATCCCATATTATTTACAAAAATATTTGTTTTTTCTTCTCCTATTTTATGTATTCCAATTAAAGAAACTGCACCCTTTAGTAAAAGAACTGTACCCTTAAATTTAGTACAAAAAGCGTCAATTATATTTACCCTCTCATCCACTAATTTTTTAATCCCCTGTGTATCAAGAGAATATTCTTTATAAAGTTCTGGCAATGTATTTTTTATTAATTCAAGAGCTTCTTTTGGATGCGGAGTCAATACGATTTTTCTTTTACCTGAATATTTTTTTAAATAATTAAATAAATTTTCTGAATAAAATAAATCTGCATCAAAAACACACTCAAGTTCTTCATGACTTTCAAGATAGTTAAAAATAAAATCACTGTCTTCTTTTTTCCGACCAAGACCCATTCCACAGGCAAGTGCATTTGTTTTTAGCGGAAAATCATTAGAACACATTAATTCATAGGGAATAAAACCTTCTTTCTGTACCCCACTCTGTCCCCATGAATCAAAGACAATTCTGTCTCCTGCATTAAAATTATTTTCTTTTCCAACCAGAGTCACAAGCCCTGCACCAAAACGCAAGGCAGAAGAAGCAGCAAGAACCGCCGCACCTTTTTTTTCTCCGCAAACAACAGCTGCATGTCCAAAAGACCCCTTATTTACATTCTGCATTTTTCTATAAGGAAGAATCAGATCATTTTCTTCAAGAAGATAAATATTTATTTTATCTGAATAACTTTCATCACCTTCAAAAAGTTCACGGCTTATTCCTAAATTTTCAACATAAATCTTTGAACAAATATCTTTTGCACAATCTGAATAAAAGCACATTTTATCTGCACCCATGGTTACAGTTATATCTGCCTTAAAAACTGTACCCCTAAAAGTGCCATAATTATCTAACCCACTTGGAATGTCGCAAGCAATTTTTACTGCATTCAGTTCATTTATTTTATTAAAAAAATCTGCTGTTTTTTCTTCCATTTGACCGTGAAAACCTGAACCAAATACACAGTCAACAATTACACATTTATCTTTTTTACATTCAATAAAAATATCTTCCCTAGAACAATAAATTCCACCTGCAAGATCGTAAAGTTTTTTTTCAAAAATACACATCGCACTTTCTGCTTCAAATATCCTGCAAACTTTAACCAAATACTCACCTGCAAAAAGCCGCCTGGCAAGAGCATAGCCGTCACCACCATTATTTCCCTTACCACACAAAATTATTATTTTTTTTATTCCGAATGATCTTACAGCTTTTTCAAGACCAGTTGCTGCATTTTCCATCATCTGTTCTTCACTAAGACCGTAATTTTCTCTTGAACGTAAATCAAGTTTTCGTGTATCAAAAAAAAGTTTATGCATATTTTTATTATAGAAATTCTCATTCTTTTTGTCATGAACATCTATCATTCTATATTCCCATACCATCATACTAAATTCATTTCTTCATCTGTATTTAAACTTTTAAGCATTTTTAATATATTTTAAGCATGGATAACACAAATATACCTTCATGGAACTTAGATTCAATTTTTCCGGACTTAGAATCAGTCCAGTATAAAAAAGCATTAGCAGATTTTAAAGACTACATGGATTCTGTTGACAGTCTTTTACAGACCGCCGACAAATTTACAAAGGAAGCAAACAATAATTTTGATTTCTGCATATGGCTAAAAACCTATCTGGAAACTGAAGACAAGTGCAATACTCTCTGCAGTACTCTTAACGCATATGCCTACTGTATTTATTCAACAGACACAACAAATACAGCCTATTTAAATAACATTTCTATGGTTGAAGAACTTTCACTGAGGACTGTTGAACAGGAAATAAAATTTGCCAGACTTTTAACTGCACATAAATCAAGCCTTGAAGAATTTTATAAACGTTTTCCGGATTTTACTGAATACAAATATCTGCTTGATGAAGTAATTGAAGGAACAGGACACCAGATGTCTATTGCAGAAGAAAAACTTGCAAGTGATCTACAGCGAACTGGAGGAAATGCCTGGAGCCGTCTTCATGAACAGATTATTTCAAATCTCAAAGACAAAAACGGTAAAACATTTAATGCTCTTCGTAACGATGCATATTCCCCTGACCCTGCAATAAGATACGAGTCATGGGAAAAAGAAATAGAACTTCTTAAAAATAATGAAATCGCATTTGCTGCCTCTCTTAATAATCTTAAAGGAGAAACACTAACTCTTAACAAAAAACGAAACTGGCAAGAAGCAATAGACAGAGCCTTATCTTCAAGCCGCC
>CAZALL010000132.1:0-5016 GCA_964485955.1 uncultured Treponema sp.
ATAAGCGGTGTAAATATTGATGAAGAACTTGCAGATATAATAAAATTTCAGCACGGTTATAATGCCGCCGCAAAATATATAAGTGTTCAAGACAGTCTTTTGGATACACTCATTAATCGTCTTGGTGTGTAGGCATAATAAAGAATGTTTAAAAAAATAATTCATGGAGGAAAGATATGCATAGAGTAAGTTCACAGAGAAATAATATGGATACTCAGTTTAACCTTCGTTCTCAGGAAGTTCGTAAGGCAAGAATGGAAGCTCAGGTTGGAACACAAAGTAAAATTTCTTCACTAAGAGATGATCCTCTAGCTGCAGGTCATCTTGTGCGCTATGAAAGTTATCTTTCAAGGGTAAATCAGTTTGAAAAAAATGCACAGACTTTAGCAGATAATTTTCAGGTAAGAGAAGGTTATATAAATCAGAATCTTCAGATAATGCAGAGAGTTCGTGAACTTGCAGTAAATGGTGCTAACGGAATTAATACTCCTGAAGATTTACGCAATATGGCAACAGAAGTTGATGAACTTTTAAAAGAACTTATTCAGAATGCCAATGCAATAGGTCCTGATGGAAATGCACTTTTTGCAGGAACTACAACTAATGCAACTGCTTTCGAAGTATTTATGGGAAGTGTACCAGGAAGTACAGAGCCTTTGATTTCTGAAGTAAGATATAATGGTAATAACGGAATCAATAAAATTGAAGTTGATGAAAATGCATATCTTTCTTTAGATAATAGCGGTGCAAAAACTTTCTGGGCAGAACGACAGCAGCTTATGAGTTTGCGTGATGCAAGTGCCTGGCAGGCAAATGAAGACAGCATAATTTTAGTTGACGGAAATGAAGTTCAGATTTCTGCAGGAGACAATATTTATTCTCTGGTTGCAAAAATAAATAATTCTGGGGCAGCAGTAAAGGCTAGCGTAGATCCAATTACAAATGGTCTTGATATGACAACAACGGATTCTCGTCAGCTCTGGCTTGAAGATAAAACTGGAAGTGCTTTAAGTGATCTTGGAATTATAAAAGAAAACAATCAGCGTCCTCCATATAATTTTACGGAAAATGTTCGAGTAACAGGTGGTTCTCTGTTTGATGCAGTAATTGCCCTCAGAGATTCAATGCTTAAAGGTGATAATGAAAATATTGGTGGTCGTGTGCTTGGAACAATTGATGCAGGTATGTCAAATCTTACAAGGCGACTTGCAAAAAATGGAAGTGATTATGAAAGGGCACAAAATAATATTCAGCGGAGTCAGACAAATAATTTAAATGTAACAAAACTTGTAAGTCGAGAAGGAGATCTTGATTTTTCAAAGGCAATAACTGACATGAAGATGCTTCAATATGTTAATCAGGCAACGATGAGCAATGCCGGAAAAATGTATTCAAGTACATTGTTAAATTACATGCGCTAAAATAAAGGGCATTTCTAAATAAAGGACAGGTGAATAAAAATGCAGGTTAAAACAAAAACAATGGGAACTGTTGAAGTTGCCTCAGAACGTATGATAAAAATGCCAGTTGGTCTTTTTGGATTTGAGGAATATACAGATTATGTTTTAATTAACAGTGAATATGAACCTTTAATATGGCTTCAGTCTTTGCAGGATCAAAATCTTGCTTTTCTTTTAATCGACCCGTTTTTAATTGGGGATGATTATGAAATTGACGTTGATGATAAAACCCTTGCGAAAATAGAAATTACACAACCGTCTGATGTTGTTGTTTTTTCTATTGTAACTGTTCCAAATGATGGCGGACCTGTAACAGCTAATCTTCAAGGACCTTTAATAATTAATAAGAAAAATAAAGAAGCTTTGCAGGTTGTTTTAACTGATTCTAAATGGACTACAAAACACAATATTTTGGAAGCTTTAAAAAAAAGGGGGAATAAGTAATGCTCATTCTTTCCCGAAAAATTGATGAAAAAATAAAAATTGGTAGCGATATTACTTTAACTATCATCGAAATTAAAGGTGATCAGGTAAAAATAGGTGTGGAAGCACCAAAAAACGTAAAAGTCTTTAGACAAGAAGTATTTGAAGCAATACAGAGTGAAAACAAAAAAGCTGCTGCTGCTACAAGCCTCGATGGCCTTGAAAAATTGCTAGGTAAAATGAGTTGATTTTTTTTAATTTATTTACCCATATTTTTATCAAAGACAATTTCTGCTTCACTTTTTCTAACGTAAAGCGGTCCTTCGTATTCTGCGAGGGGCTGTTTTTTTTCTGTAATCATTTTTTCTGCAAGTTCAAATAAAGAATCTGTACATGGACTTACAGGTGCATAGCAGTGAATTGAATAAAGCGGAGTAATTTCGTTTACCATATCGCAGAACATTTTTGCGTCAGGACCAACAACAAGACATTCTGTTTCGGCATCCAGCTGTTTTAATATATCTTCAAGAGCTTCATCTTTTGCACCGGTGATGTTTTCTCCGCGAAGATTAAATGAATAGTAAAAATGGTCTTTATTTCCATACACGACAGAAATAACTGTTTCTACAGAAGTTTTATATGGGGCTGCGTATGCATCAAGAGTAGGAATTGCATAAATAGGTGTTTTGTTTGCAAGTTCAAGTGCTTTTAGGGCACTAAGTCCTAAGCGTAATCCTGTAAATGAGCCAGGCCCTAATGTAATTGTAGTATAGTCCAGGTCTTTTGCAGTTAAACCAGCTTCTTTTAAGACAAAGTCAATTGCTGGTAAAAGTTTTTCTGACTGTTTCATTCCAATATCATATGTTAATGTTACTGTGTGACTGTCATCTTTTGCAGCTATTGTTAATTTAGAAACTGCACAGTCTATTGCAAGTGCTTTCATTATTTTTCTTCTTCCCAATCTATTTTTTCATTTTTCCAGTTATTTATCTCAATAATTCTCTTTCCGTCTTCAAGTGGAGTAATTGTCATAAAAATTGTAGTTTTAGGCAGTTCAGATTGAACTTTTTCGCTCCATTCAATTATCGAAACTCCATCGCCATAAAGTAAATCATCTACTCCTAAGTTAATAAAATCTTCTGTGCTGTCAAGACGGTAAACGTCCATGTGGTAGAGAGGCATTTTACTTCCTTCGTATTCACTGATAAGACAGAAGGTAGGACTTGTAACCGTATCTTCAACACCAAGAGAGAGGGCAATTCCTTTTGTAATTGTTGTTTTACCGGCAGCTAATGTACCAGTCATTGCAATTATGTCACCTTTTTTTAATGCACTGCCTATTTTTTTTCCAAGTTCAATAGTTTCTTCGGCACTGTGGGTTATAAATTTCATTATGGTAAGTTTCCTTCTTTATACATGTTTGTAATCATTTCTTTTAACTGTTTTGTAACTGGCAGAACAGGATAATCAATCTGCTGGGAAAAATCTTCAATGTTTATAATCTTATTGCCAAGAGGTCCAGTTTCAATGGAAAATTGAAGAGGAAAATTAAAATGTTTAGTCTGAATTTCAATCGCACAGATGGCTTTATACTTTTGCATATAAAAAATTTCGCCGCTTTCCTTAGAGATTGAATCTAAGCCCAGAACCTTCATATTTTCTTATTCTACCTTAATATATTTTAATACGCAATAAAATTTTAATTTACATAATTGTAGATAAGAGCATATATTCTGTTTTTAACAGAAAGTTCTATGTCTACAAACTGAATGTGTAATATAAATCTTTCTCCGTCTTCACTTTTTGAAGTAAATACAATCATTCCTGTCGCATTTTCTTCTTTCTGTCCATAAAGAGAAAATTTTACGTTTATAAACTGTCCCTGAGTTATTGGAAGAGAACAAATAACCCTGCATCCTTTTGAAGAAATATCCTGTAGAATTCCTTCATGAGTTTTTTCGTGAACAGTATAAGTCTTTTCTGAAAGATTTGCATCAACTGCAGAAAAACGGCATGTTTTATTTAGTATCATACGTTTTGCCTGTCTTCGCTGCAGTTTTTTAAGTGAGTTTGAATGAGAGAGAACCATTGTAGTAAGTCCATTTTCCGAAAGATCATAGCGGATAACCCTGAGACTTGTACTGTATGCCATTCCTGATTTGTGGTTAAATTGTATAGAAATTTTTGACATCTGTTCAGGCTTAAGTTTTGTTGCCGCAAAAGATGAAGGAAGGGTTACGTAAATGCACTGTGGTGTATTTTTTTCGATTGTAAAAGACCATAAAGTCCCTCGAACATCAACATATTGAAGTTCCTGTCCCGCTTGAAGACTTTTTGTTGAGGCAATAACCATTGTACTTCTGTAAACAATTTCAAGTTTGTATCTTAATCCAAAGAGAACAGCTTTTTCTTCTTCATTTTGAGGATTTTCATCTTCGCAAAGAGCCTTGTATTTTTTCTTAAAAAGTTCATCTACAGTTTCTGAATTTCTAATGCAGTATTCAATATTTGGAACATTATATTCCTTGCAAAGTTGAGAGAGAAATTTTTTTTCTTTATCATTAAGACCAGATGCTTTTGAAACACGTTTTATGTTTTCTTCGGTTGTAGGAAGATTTTTATGAAGTTCAAGCCATTGAGTTGAATTGCGCATTTTTTTTATTTTATGAATTATTACAAGAACAAGCTCAATTACAATTACGCTTATTAAAATTGCAAGTACAATTCCGTAAGAGATAAAGGCATTTTTTTCAACTATAGTTTGAGCATTCATCTGCATTTCCTTAGTTTAAATTTAATTAAAAACTTCTGTTGCTTTAATAATCATGTCAATTCTAGGACTGATTTCATATTCTGCTAAATCTCCGATTGTAACAGTATCTTTTTCTTCCAGAGCCTTTTCAAAATCTGCAAGTAGAGGAGCAAATTCCTGGAAAAAAGAAGCAACGTCTTTTTCATCAATTTTTAGTTTGCTGTATATTTCAGGGAAAAGGGCACTTAATGTTGCTGCGTGGCAAAAGCGGTCAATTTGTGCAGCAAAAGTGTGAATGATTATGTTAGCATCTTTTTCTTTTCCGCTTTGAAGCATTACAGAAAGATCTTTTAAAGAAGTAGAAAGACTTGTAAATTCTTT
>CAZALL010000133.1:0-5001 GCA_964485955.1 uncultured Treponema sp.
TACTCCATTAAGACAGTCTTTTTAATAATTAAAAAATGTAATTTTATTAAAGAATATCTTAAAGTAAAAATAATTTTTTACAATTAGAGTCAACGCAATCTGATAATTCTTCTACAGACATTGCAGTAAGTTCCGCTACAAAATTGTAAGTATGTTCAACTAATAAAGGATTGTTTATTTTTCCACGGAATGGAACAGGTGCTAAATAAGGTGAATCTGTTTCAAGAAGAATTCTATCTTTAGGAATAAAATTTAATAATTCTTTTATTGAATCAATCTTACTTTTTTTTGTATAAGTTACACTTCCGCTAAAACTAATGTAATAGCCCAAATCTAAAAAAGCCTTAGCCTCATCAAGTCCGTAAGAAAAGCAGTGAATTATTCCCCTGTCATAAGAGCTTTCTTTTATGCATTCATATGTATCTGCAAAAGCATCTCTAGAATGAACTACAATAGGCTTTTTTAATTTTTTAGCAAGAGAAAGCTGCATTAAAAAAAGTTCTCTTTCTCCTTCATAAACTTCTTTAGTAAAATCACTTTCCTTTCTACCGTCAGCACCCAATGGATTCCAATGATGATCTATTCCGCACTCACCTATAGCAGCAAGAGAAAGTCCTTGTGTTATAGATTTTTCAAGAAGAGATATTTCACTTTGCCTGTTTTTAATTGCTCCAACATCAGGCCATATCCCAGCAGAAAAAAAATAATGCTTTTTACACCAGGAAGAAAGTTCTTGTGGTAAATTAAAAAATGCATTTGTTATAAAATCATAACGCTCTTTAAGATCTGTAGCCCTTGTTCCAATATCCATAGCAAAAAAAGTATTGTGACCTTTGAGAGAATAAAAAAAATCATTAACGTTAAAATCAGGATTTATTTTTTTTACTAAAGGAAGATGAAAATGTGTATCAGAAAACATAAGATTTAAAATAAAAAAATGCCGGGAACCAGAATCGAACTGGCACGGAAGTTTAAATTTCCGAGGGATTTTAAGTCCCTTGTGTCTACCTATTCCACCATCCCGGCAAGTGTTCTTACTATATACATTTTTTATAATTTAATCAAGGGTATGTAAAAAAATTTAGCGGACATGACTGTATAATTCAGACATTTCATTGCGCCATGACAGACGGTTATCCTTGTCTTCCCAGTCAATTATTTTTTTTATTGTAAAATGTTTTACATCATGAACATTAGGATAATTTATTACTCCAAAACGTCCCTGACCAATATATGCAATTTTATCCCCGGCTTCAAGCTTTTCATTCTTAGAAACTTCTTCAAGTACACAGTCAAAATGTGCTATTGCTTCACTACCCTTTGCTGACATAGCTGCACTTATATCAAGAACAACTTTATTGCAATACGGACACACACTCTGATGCGAATCTTTATAAACTTTTATTGCTTCATCTTCTTCACGAATCTGTTCTGCAGATACTGCATTTTTTGAAGGATTAATTTTTTTTACGTTACTAAATCTATTATTATTATAATTGTTATTATGCTGAATATTATTCTTCTGATTATTATTCTGCCTGTTTGCTTTTGAATTATTGTATGCACTTCTCTTAGAGTGTCTTTCTCTGTTATTCATAAAAAGTATTGTATATTAAAAATACTGTCTGTTCTAGTAGTAAAAATAAATTACTGAATTACCAGCGATGCCCTTGTAGAATTTTCAAGACGGCTTTCTACAATTTTTTTGCTTATTACATCTGCAATTCTTTCTACTGCATTATCAATATATGATTCATCCTGTATCATTTTCTGAAGTTCAAGTATGCGTTCTTCCCTTAATTTTTTTGCAAGTGACTTTGGTGAATAATCTGTTAAAACTGCATCTTCCTGAGAAAAATCCCTGGAGATATTTTGTTTTACTGTGGCCATATTACGACTCCAAAAAAGCATTAACAATGTGATACACCGGCTCTAAACCCGGTACATCTACGGCAAGTACATCAAATCTGATGTAGTCCTTACTATATTGTCGATATTTTTGGATAAACAATTTAGCAGTTTTAATAATCTTTTGCTGTTTTCTTAAATTTACTTCATGAGCAAGTGTTTCAAGGTCACCTGCAGGAAGTCTTTTAACTTCACAAAAAACAAGAGTATTATCCTTATAGGCAATTATATCTATTTCACCACAGACTTCCCTATAATTACGGATAATAATTTTATATCCATGTTCAACAAGATATAGACAGGCTTTATTTTCGCCTACCATTCCTTTTTCTACAGTTGATTTTTCTCTCTCCATGTCCTGCAATTATATTTCCTCCAGTTCTTCAAGTTCTTCAACTTCATCAGCTTGTGAAAGGTCTTGTATTTTTGTTTTTAAACTTCGTGAAGCAATTGCATTTTTTTCGTTCATCGAAAGTATTTCTGAATCAGTAAGTTCATGTCCGTAAGTTAAAAACTTTTCAAGTCCCCAGCGTTTTATTGCGTAAATATGATAAGGTTTTGCTTCTTTTTTTTCTGCAAGAAACATATTCTCTCCATCATCAAAAAAAAGCGGGGAAGAATATCTTACACCTTCATGAATTAAACTTGCCGGAATTGTTTTAAATACTTTTGCCATTTTTCTCCATCTCCTGTATATAAGCGAAAATCTTTGCAAGAAGTGGCCAAGTTTCTTCTGGAAGACACTGACCTATTTCTTCTACCGAAAGTACATTCGCTGCAATTTCATCTTCTACCACGGGAACATTATTTTCCCTTGCAATTTCAAGCATCTTTTGTGCAATTTTATCTTTTCCTTTTGCAACAATCAAAGGAGCCCTGCTTTTAGACGGATACTTTAGAGCAAGAGCAATATTTTTTTTATCACTCATACAAAAGTTTCTCCAGCTATAAGCGGTAAAATTTTATTGTTCACAAAAAATTCCTGTGTATATGCTTCATCACTGTATTTTATCTGAATATTTTTTAATAAGTCTTCCTGTGCTAATATTTCTTTTAAAAAATTTTCAAACTTCAAAGGCGATTCATTTTTTAAACCATTCTGAAAAAACACAAGTTCTGAAGGAAAACTGCCTTTATAATATAGCACAAAATAATATTCTGTTAAATCAAATTTGCAATTTAAAGACATTTTTTGAATCTGCTTCGTTTTACTGTCAATTAAAAAACTTATCAGTCCGTGAGCTTTTTTACTTAAAAAAGTATATTCATAAGGAAAAAAAATATAGTGAGGATTTACCTTTGCGTTTTGATTTACAAGAGCTAAAAGATCTGCGTCTTCAAAAGTACTGTCATATATTTTTTCCAGAATATTTTTATCTGTCGGAATAATTTTTTGATTTTCTTCATCAGAAGACTCTTTTTTTTCTTTATGCTGATTTTCATTTTTATCACAGTCTAAAAGAGCCATTATTTTCTGCATAAGTTCTGCATCACTTTCAAAACCGTTTTCTAAAAGAAGAACTGCAATTTCCGCCGCTTTTTTTTCTTTACCTGTAAAATTTAATGCAATTCGCCTTGCCTTTTCCATAAGTAACTTATCTGTCTTAAAACCACTTTGCTGCAAAAACTGAAAAATTGTAAGAGTTATGCTGTCTGGAACAAGATTTTGGGAATTAAAAAAAGCTTCAATTAGTCCCTGAGGATTTTTATCAGTTTCAATCAAACTTAATGAATTTAATGCACTTTTTATATTATTTTCTTCTGTCTGTGGAATAAGCAATATTTTTTTATCCTGCGAAAGTTCTATTCTTGCCCTAAAAGACTGACCTGGCACAAGAGATTTTTCACTCTTTACAAGAACTTTCTGCCCTGCAAAAGAAACAACATAGGAAAAAGAACCTTTATTTTCTAAAACACGTACAAAAACAGAAGAACCCCCGTTAACAGTAGATTTTACGTTTACGGAGGCCTTACTTTGAGTTTGTATTGAATGAATAATATTATTCACTTAGCAAACTGTTTTTAAGAAAAACTTAGTCTTTCTTTTCTTCGCTGGCTGTAGAAGGAGCAGCTTCTGTAGATGTCTTTTTAACACCAAGAAGTTCCTTAATTTTCTTTCCCTTACCAACTTTGTCGCGAACATA
Source organism: uncultured Treponema sp. (assembly GCA_964485955.1). GTDB lineage: Bacteria > Spirochaetota > Spirochaetia > Treponematales > Treponemataceae > Treponema_D. The sequence goes on from CAZALL010000133.1 coordinate 4,053, forward strand.
GTAAATCTTTGAACGACGTACTTTACCTGGGCGAACAACTTCAACCTTCTGAATACGAGGGCTATTTACAGGGAATACACGTTCAACACCTACACCATAGCTTTCCTTACGAACTGTAAATGTCTTACGGATACCAGTATTTTTAATGCAGAGTACAAGTCCTTCGTATACCTGAATACGTTCTGTTTTTCCTTCAATAATTTTGAAGAATACTTTTACAGTGTCTCCAACTTTAAAGTTTTCTGCACCTGCTTTTTTCTGCTGTTCTTCAATAGTTTTAATGAGATCCATTTTTGTCTCCTGAGTTATTTAGCAAGAGTTCATCTGTTTTTACGGGTGACTTTTGCCTTCTCTTCCTGCCACTATGTTTTATGCAAACATGTTCTGTCAGGTCGTCGATCATCTTCTCTGCTTCTTCAGTAAGAGTACCTGCCATGCGTGCCCTGTCAATTAAGTCAGGTCTGTTAAGCATAGTTTTCTGCAGGCTCTTTCTAAGCCGCCACTTTCGAATTTCTTCGTGGTTTCCACTGGTTAAAACAGACGGAACTTCCATGCCCTTATATACACTTGGCCTTGTATACTGGGGATATTCCAAAAGCCCTTCAGAAAAACTTTCTTCATCCAGAGATTCCTTTGTAATTACTCCTTCAACAAGTCTGTAAACAGAATCTACAATAACCGTTGCAGCAACTTCTCCACTAGACATTACATAATCTCCAATGGAAATTTCTTCATCAACATAGGAATCAATTATCCTTTGGTCAATACCTTCATATCTTCCGCAGATAAGGACAATTTCATCTTTCTTACTTAATTGAGCCGCTTTTGCCTGAGTAAAACGCTTACCACCCGGTGTTACATAAATAACGTGTTTTTTGTAAGCCTTTACACTGTCTAAAGCCAGCCCGAGAGGTTCCGGTAACAAAAGCTGTCCGGCTCCCCCGCCATA
>CAZALL010000134.1:0-4994 GCA_964485955.1 uncultured Treponema sp.
AAAGAGGTTATTATGTCAAAATTACAGATTCCAGCAGGATACAAAAATATTCTTAATGAAAGAGAAACAGAACATGCTATTGTACTTGTAAAAGATTTTTTTCAGTTAAGTCTTTCTACAGCATTAAATCTTACTCGTGTTACTGCACCACTTTTTGTAAAGAGCGGAACCGGATTAAATGATGACCTTAATGGTGTTGAACGTGCTGTTAAGTTTCCTGTAAAAGATATGGGCGATACTCAGATGGAAATTGTTCATTCTCTTGCAAAGTGGAAGCGTGTTAAGGTTACAGAAATGGGGCTTAAGGCAGGCTTTGGTATTTACACAGATATGAATGCAATTCGTGCTGATGAAGAACTTGATAATCTTCATTCACTTTATGTTGACCAGTGGGACTGGGAAATGTGTATCGATGAAAAAGACCGCGATATAATTCATTTAAAAAATGTAGTTGAATCAATTTATCGCTGCATTAAACAGACTGAATTTTATATTTATGATCGCTATGATCAGATAAAACCTGTTCTGCCTGAAAATATTACATTCTTATATTCAGATGATTTGCAGAGGGAATTTCCAGATAAGACTCCAAAAGAAAGAGAAAATATTGTCGCAAAAAAGTACGGGGCTGTATTTATTATTGGAATTGGAGGAAAACTTCCAGACGGTTCAATTCACGACGGACGTGCTCCTGATTACGATGACTGGATTAGCGAATGTGGTGACGGTCATATTGGTCTTAACGGAGATATTCTTGTATGGAATCCTGTTTTACAGCAGGCAATGGAACTTTCTTCAATGGGTATTCGTGTTTCTCCAGAAAGTTTAAAGGCTCAACTTGCAGAAAGAGGATGTTCTCAAAGAGCACAACTTCCTTTCCATAAGTCACTCCTTGAAGGTAAATTAAGTTTTACTTTGGGCGGTGGTATTGGTCAGTCAAGACTCTGTCAGTTTTTGCTTCGTAAAGCTCATGTTGGTGAAATTCAGGTTTCTGCATGGCCAGAAGATATGATTAGCCAATGTAAGAAGGCAGGAATTAATTTACTTTAAAAACTTCAGGATGCAAAAGCAATATTCTTTTTCCACCAGCGATTTGTTTAATGAACTCCAGACTTTAAAGTCTAAAGGCGTAACAGAGCTTTACGTTCATGACAGTAAAATTAGTGCGGATAAAAAATCACTGCTTGCTTTTATAGATGAACTTTATTCTAAAGCACCGGAACTTTTTGTAACACTTAATTTAGAACCTTCTGTTTTGGATGCCAATATCTGTCGCGAGTTGGAAAAATTATTCTGTACGGTAGAAATAAATCTTTTTCCAGTGTCAAAGGGAGAAGCTCTTTTATTTGATAAAAAATTTTATTCTTCTAAGGCGGAACTTTTAAATAAAGCAGGGCTTGTCTTTGGATTTAACATGAACTGGGGTTGTGTTAAAAATGATACTTATAAAGCTTTTCGAGACAGACTTGATTTTGCACTTTCACTTTATCCTAACCATATTGATTTTGAACAACTTGAAAAAGATTCAATAGTTCAGTCAAAACCCAGCGGAGTGTTTTCTTCAAAAGATATGGATTATTCAAGAGATATTGCTTTTGCCTGTCAGACATTTTACAGTGCGGGAAGGGCAGTCCCATGGTTTAATAGCATTTTAAAACCTTTAAAAATAAGTCCTTCTGTTTTTTTTGCAGATTTTGCAGAATGGCAGCGATGTTCTTCATGTTCGAGTGAAAGTAATTTTAATCCGTACGAAGCAAGTCATAAAGAAATTGAAAAAATGCAGTTGGTCTTTTTAAAACAAAAGTATGAAGAAAAACACAGACAGGAAATGTTTTTAGCCGCTTCTGATTTAATTGTGCTTAACGGAGCTTTTTCCAGAGTTGCCTGTGAAGGTGAAGAATGTATAATCGAAACTTCTTATAATCCTGATGATTTGTTAAGTCCATTGTCTTATGATCTTGCAAAGTTTACGGATACAGTGTGTCAGGAACCTTGTCGTGTAAAAATTTTTGCAGCTGCAGATTCTCCGGATTATAAAATTCTGTAAAATTTAAGCAAGTTATAATTCAATTTGTAATATTGAATTATAAGTTTTTTTATGATATAATATTGCCCTATGGCAAGACCTAAAACACCGTTCACGGTTAATCAGAAAATCGTATACCCAAGTCAGGGTGTCGGAAAAATCACAGACGTATTCAAAAAAGAATTTAAAGGCGAGGAAGTTTACTATTATAAAATTTACCTCGAAGTTTCAGACATGTATGTTATGGTACCAGTTGAAAAAGCAAATGAACTTGGTATCCGTGCAATTGTCAGTGCGGCAGAAGCAAAAAAAGCAATTCAGCTTATTGGCGAAGATTTTGAACCTGCAACATCAGACTGGAAATTGCGTTACCAGATGAATCTTGATCTTTTAAAAAAAGGTACAATTAACGACATTGCAAGTATTGTAAGATGTCTTTATCATCGTTCAAAAGTAAAGGAACTCCCTATCCTTGAACGTAAACTTTATGACAATGCAAAAAAACTTCTTGAAGACGAAATTGCAGAAGCAATGGGAATTACTGCAAAAGAAGTAGAAGTCATGCTTCTTGCAAAACTTGAGCCTCTTGGACTTAAGACAGAAAAGAAGACAGCTGTTTATGATGACAGTGAAGATGACGACGATGAATTTAACGAAATTGCTGACAACGACAATGATGATGACAGCGATGACGAAGATGACGGAGACGAAGATTAATTTGCCTCTTATAAAAGTCGGTTTTGGCACTGATTTACATAAACTTGTAAGTGGCAGAAAGTTTCTTTTAGGAGGAGTGGAGCTTCCTTTTGAAAAGGGAGAATATGGTCATTCTGATGGAGATGTTCTGCTTCATGCCATAAGTGACGCTTTGCTTGGAGCCAGTGGACTTGGAGATATAGGTTCATATTTTCCGCCGGAAGATATAAAATGGAAAGACGCTGACTCTAAGGAATTATTAAAAAAAATATGGAATGATATAAAGTCTAAAGGTTGGTGCCTTAATAATCTTGACTGCGTTGTAGAAGTTGAACGACCAAAGTTTTTGCCGTACAGGCAAAAAGTTATTTCTTCAATAGCACAAATTCTTGAAGTAAAAGAAGAACAGGTGTTTGTAAAGGCAAAAACAAATGAAGGTTTTGCTCCAACAGGAACAGGAGAAGCTGTAAAAGCATACTGTACCTGTCTTTTAATTAAAGTTTAATTTATTTTATTATTTTTGAAATTACATCAACAACGTCAGGTAAGGCAACTGGTTTTGAAAAGAATTTTGTAACTCCAAGTTCCCTACAGTTTTTTTGAGTTTCTTCATCTTTTAAAGCACTTACAATAATAATTGAAGGTTTTCCAAAATTTTCACTTTCCCGTATTTTTTGGCATAATTTTAGTCCGTCAACTCCAGGTAAATCAAGATCTAAGATTACAACCTTGGGTCTTTTTTCCGACATCTGTATTCCAGCTTCAAAACCATCAAAAGCCTGGTAAACCTGAATAGATTCAAATTTTTTTTCAATAAATTTTGCCATTACAGTGTTAAAACCAGCATCATCGTCTACAATTAAAATACTTTGACTTGAAATATCAGCTTTACGCGTACAATTATTTAACAGTTCTTCCGGTAACCTCATATTGCGGCTAACCATAAAATCAGCTAAGTCATCTGGATAAACACGGAATTGTCCGCCTGGAGTTTTAAATGCCTTAAGGTAATTATTTCTAATCCAGTTAATTGCTGTCTGATTTACAACTCCGCAGATGTTTGCAACTTCAAGTGCTGAATATACAACTGGTTTATTTTGTGATTTGGACATATAATAATCCCTCCACGGTGAACTTTTTACAAGTAATTCTTATCTGAATATTATAGCAAATTATTTCTAAAAACTCCACACGAACAAAAAATATTTTTTTAAGAATTCTGTTAATTAAATACTTAAAATTCTGTCTTCATAATTTTATTGATTAATCTGCTGTTAAATCCGCTTCTAAGTAAGGATGCATAAATTTTTTGAGGATCTTTTTTTATTCTGCATAATTTACTATAGGCTTTAAGGCATATTTCTTCTTCATTGTGTTCTGCAAAAAAATCATCTAGTGCCTGAATACTAATATCTCGCTTTATTCCGCGACTGGTAAGTTCCTGTAAAAGACGGTTTCTGCCTTCACTGTGGTCAATAGAACGGCTTCTAAGAAAAGCACCTGCAAAACGTCTGTCAGATAAATAGTCTACGCTCTCAAGATAGTCAAGTGCCATGGTTACACAGTTTTTATCCAATCCTTTTTTAATTAATTTAGTGTATAAGTTTAAGCGGGAATGTTCCTGTCGTGAAAGATATGTCATTGCAGCTTTTTCAACACTAAATGTGAGTGAAGAAAAAAGATATGCTTCTGCAACATTAAGAGGAAGCTCAATATCGTCTTCAAGACTTGTTGTGTTTAGCAAAGGAAATTTTAACAAAAGATTCTGCGGTAAGAATTTTTTTTCTGTTTCTTCAAGTGAAATATAGGCATCGCGGATAAAAAAAGCAGGTCCTTCCATTGGTGTAATTTTATATACTCCAGATAAGACCTGCTCTATGCAACAGATTTTCATGCTGCTATTAAAAAATGGATTTTTAGATCCAAAAACAAACTAACGTTTGCTGAACTGGAATCTTCTGCGAGCACCACGCTGACCGTACTTTTTACGTTCAACCATACGTGAATCGCGTGTAAGATATCCGTTTGCCTTAAGAGCTGTGTGGCAGTTAGGATCTACCTGTGTAAGAGCACGGGCAATTCCATGAAGACAAGCAGCTGCCTGTCCGTTAAGTCCACCACCGCAAACATTAATAAGGATGTCAAACTTTGTATCATTAGATGTAACGAGTAAAGGCTGGTGCACAACACGAAGCTGTTCTTCTGATGTGAAGTAGTCTTTTGCATCTTTTCCATTTACTACGATTTTTCCTGAACCGTCACGCAAAAATAC
>CAZALL010000135.1:0-4993 GCA_964485955.1 uncultured Treponema sp.
TGCAGCCCTTGCCTTAGCAAAACTTGTAAAAACTGGTGATAAACAGAATATTGAAAATTACTTTAAATTTCTTAAAAGCGGCGGTTCACGATACCCAATTGAATCCCTTCGCATTGCAGGCGTAGACATGGAAAGCACACAACCTATTCAGTCTGCCTTAGATACATTTAAAGAAATTGTAGATGAACTAGACAAGTTACTCTAACAGTAGTCTTTTACTAAAGAAATCTTTAACAGCTGCCGATAATCTCTCAGAGGTACAATATTATGGTAACTGTTGAAGATTTTATAAACTGTCCTAAAGTAGACGCACACAATCACCTTAATCTGGGAATGAAATATTCTTCTTACGTACCTTGGGCTGGATTTTACATACCAGATTTTCCACGCAAATTAAAAGGACTTGATGACATGCATGCAAATATTATTGCACCATACACACGTCCTAGAATTAAAACTTCAAAAGATGTTGAAGACGTTCTTACTCTTTCAATTAAAGATGCAATCGCAGACGGAGTAAAAGTACTTGAAGGTTCGATTGACATTCAGTTTGTTCACCATCTTGGAAGTACAGAAAATCTTTGTGAATTAATTTCAAAACTTGTAAAAAAATATTCAGATAAAATTTTACTTCTCCCTGAACTTGGAATGGGAAAAACTTTTGGCATGGAAAAAATTCAAAAGTGGGCTCCGGAACTTTTAGAAAGCAAAGTTTTTAAAAGCATTGATCTCTACGGTCCGGAAGTTGAAGATGGCATTGAAGATTTTAAAAACATCTATCAACTTGCCTCAAAGCTAGGTCTTAAGAAAAAAGCTCATATCGGTGAATTTTCAGATGCAGATTCTGTTAAACGCTTTGTAGAATTTTTTGAACTAGATGAAGTTCAGCATGGAATTGGTGCTTCAAGCAGTATAGATGTAATGAAATTTTTACGTGACAATAAAATCAGATGCAACATGTGTCCCGAAAGCAACGTTATGCTTGGTGCAGTTGAATCTTACGAAAAACATCCGATTAGAAAAATGCTTGACTTTGGAATTGACTGCACTATAAACACAGACGATCTGCTTTTATTTAATAAAACAAACAGTGAACAGTGTGTTGAATTAGTAAAAGCAAATCTCTTTACATGTGATGAACTTAAAAAATTAATTTCTGATCAGGTTGCACGGTATAAACTTGCTTAATTAATGCAAGTAAACCATTAAAAGCATAATATCACTATTACGTATACCAGAAATGCGGCTTGCCTGCCCCAATGTTCTAGGTCTAATCTTTTCAAGTTTAGCACGACTTTCTGAACTAAGAGATACTATTTTCCCATAATCAAAATTTTCAGGAATCTTTGCATTTTCCATTTTATGCATTTTAGCAACGCGGGCATCCTGTTTTGCAATGTAATATCTGTATTTAAAATCAGACTGAGCTTCTTCCCACACAAGTTCATTAAAACCAGGATTTTCTGCATCAGGCTTTTTTGTAAGAAGTTCAACAGCTTCATCAACCTGCTGATATTTTAAATTAAGGGCGTTCATCTGTTCTTTAGAAATTAAACCTACATCAAACCCCTTCTGCCTTAGGCGACGATCTGCTGTATCATGGCGAAGTTTTAAACGATACTCTGCACGGGCTGTAAACATTCGGTATGGCTCTTTAGTTCCTAAAGTAACTAAGTCGTCAATTAAAACTCCAATATATGCTTCATCTCTTCCCAAAATTAAAGGCGTATACTGAGGAATCTCATCAAATTTTTCAAAACCTGCATTCTTTTGCGAAAGCCTTAAAGCATTTGAAAGACAAAGCGTTTCTTTTTCTGAAATTTCTGCAAAACGTTTTATATCTGCATCCAAGAAAATTGGTTTTGGCATAAAATGATTTTCTTCCATACTAGAAGGACTCTGCCCCATATCTGCAGTTGGTTTTACAAGAGGTCCGCAAAGTTTTATATGCTCACGGGCATAAAGACCTGCATTAATTCCTGCAACAAGTCCCTGACCTGCCGCTTCTTCATAACCGCTAGTTCCGTTTATCTGACCTGCATTAAAAAGTCCTGCAACTCTTTTTGTTTCAAGAGAAGCAAAAAGTTGAGTCGGTTCAACATAATCATATTCAACTGCATAACCCGGACGGCTTACAGTACAGTTTTCAAAACCATGAATTTTTCTTAAAAAAGCATCCTGTACTTCTTCCGGCAAAGAAGACGAAAGACCATTTAAATATATTTCATCAGTTTCCAGAGATTCTGGTTCTACAAAAAGCTGATGTCTGTCACGTTCTTTAAAACGCATTACTTTATCTTCAATCGAAGGACAATAGCGAGGTCCAACTCCATGAATTTTTCCGGAATAAAGCGGAGAGCGGTTTATGTTATCACGGATTATTTTATGTGTTTCTTCATTTGTATAAACCAAGTGACAAGAAACCATAGGCCGTTCAACTTTATCATCATCAAAACTAAAAGGAATTACAGTCAAATCTCCACCCTGTTCTTCCATAACAGAAAAATCAACTGTGTGGCGGAGTATTCTCGGAGGAGTACCTGTTTTTAAACGTCCTGTCGTAAATCCCAAACGGTTAAGACTTTGTGTTAAACCAAATGCACCGTTTTCTCCAATTCTGCCACAAGGTGCATCGTAGTCACCAATGAAAATTCTTCCGCCTAAAAATGTTCCTGTAGTAAGAACAATTGAACGTACCGGAATAATTCTGCCTCTTTCTGTAACAAGTCCGATTACTTTCTGCCTCATACCGCTTTTACTTGCAGACGTTGCATATTTATAATCACTAGAACCTCTGTGTTCACCAGGAATTGTATTTTTTTCTGCCTGACTGTCACTTTCTTTTGGAAGCACAGTTGAACTTGCAGTCGTAAGAATATCAACAACTGTGTCCATTAATGTATAAAGATTTTTTGTTGTTTCGACTGTATGTCTTGCTAAATTTGCATAAAGAATTTTATCTGCCTGGGCACGAGGAGCTTGCACTGCAGGTCCCCGGCTTTTATTTAAAAGTCGAAACTGAATCATTGCCTTGTCGGTTAATTTTCCCATTTCACCGCCAAGTGCATCTATTTCGCGTACAATATTTCCTTTTGCAATTCCACCAATTGAAGGATTACAACTCATTCTTCCTATAGAATCTATTGTCTGAGTAATAAGTAAAGTTTTTAACCCCATTCTGGCACATGCAAGAGATGCTTCAATACCAGCATGTCCGCCACCTACAACAGCGACGTCATAAGAATCATAAAAAGCCATAGTGAACGAATTATAATGAATTCAACAAATTATGTCATGAGTATGAGAATTTATATGTTTAAAATTTATTTATTGCGGATTAAAAAAAGAATAAAAGCTAAAATAAAAAATATATATGGAATTACAGTAAAGCAAAGCGTTATAAGGGGAATTCCTGCAACTTTTACAGTTCCTTCAAGTACAATTCCAAAATCAACTAAAAGGCTGTAAACTAAAGCAGCATAATTTGTAACAACACCTGCAACAAGACTCATCCATGCAGCATCACGTGTTTTACTCCACAGTAAAATTGCAAAAAATGCAGCTATTCCGCCTAGAACAAGTTTTATAATATACAAAAAAAGAGAAGGAGCAATCATTTTACTCTCCAAAAGGATTTTTTTTAAGTCCGTTAAAAACGCCGGCATCAGCCCCAAAAGGAACTATACTTGCTTCTTCATAAAAAGGATTTATTACAAGCTGTTGATCCAGACAGTGAAGCACAAATTCGTCATAAAGATTTTTATCTACTTTAGGATAAAGATAAGGACCTTCCCTCTTAAAATATTTTGTAAGTACAGTATCGTAAATAAACCAGTCTTTTTCCTGACGGTTTTGCAGTGCAAGAGAAAGATTATAAATACTCTTTGTAAGGGCACTGATAAAAGGTGCTGCTAATTTTATTCCTTGAACTTCACATTTAATTTCTTCTTTTACACACAGAAGATAAATTTCTGGAGTCCATGCTAAAGGCACTTCAAAAATAATGCACTCTATTTCATTCCATTTTACAGAAGCTGCACTCCAAGGTTTATAAACATGAGTACTTTGACTGGAAAGCAAAAGTGCTGTCTTTAGTGCATCAGATTTTTTATTAAAAGCAAAAACTTTTCTCTGGCTTGCAAAAAAATCACTTACAGCTTTCTCAAGGCGGTATTCATAACCGCACAAAAAACTTCCTGTAATTCCGCGGGACAAAGTATTTTTAAACATGGTAAAAGCACTTGATCCACCCCAGCCTAAAATTGCCCTTCCGTTTTCCTGGTAAAGATCTGTAAGGCGGACATTCTTTGAAGTATACAAAAAACATCCTCTGGCACGAGTTACATTTCCGTATTTTGAGAAAATTAAATGTGATAATTTTTCAAGTTCATTCATTCTATTAAAGAGCAGCAAGTTTTTTTGCCATAAGTTCTGATGCAGCCTTAGGATTTGCCTTACCCTTTGACTCTTTCATGACCATACCAGTAAGGAAGCCCAAAACATTTGTCTTTCCGTTTTTAAAGTCAGAAACAGCTTTTGGATTAGAAGCAATTACTTTATCAACCAAAGCTTCAATTGCAGTAGCATCATTAACAACTTCCATGCCTTCTTCTTTTATTATTACTTCAGGCATTTTGTTTGTTTCAAGCATTTTTGCAAATACAACCTTTCCCTGGGCAGAAGAAATTTTTCCACTGTCAATTGCATTTACAAGTGCACTAATATGTTCTGGAGTTATTGAAACCTCATTAATTGTCTTGTTGTTAGCATTAAGGTCTGCAAGTAATTCAGTAAGAATAATATTTGCAACCTTCTTAACATCTTTACAGCCACCTGCAGCTTTTTCAAACCACAAAGAAAGATCGCGGCTTGTTGTCAATGTTTCAACATCAAAATCAGAAAGACCGTATTCCTTCTTAAATCTTGTGCGTTTTGCTTCTGGAAGTTCACCTACCTTACTTCTTGCTTTTTCAATAAGTTCTTCACTTACACT
>CAZALL010000136.1:0-4979 GCA_964485955.1 uncultured Treponema sp.
AATATCAATTTCCGATTTGACTTTTTAAGCACATTCGCAATGCAATGAGAATGTGTATTAGATGATTAAGTTTGCGACGCAAACTTGTGAATAAAAACTTTGACGCTATTTCTGACAAAGTTTTTATTACTTTCTCCCATAAAAAGTCAATGAGGAAATATCAATTTCCGATTTGACTTTTTAAGCACATTCGCAATGCAATGAGAATGTGTATTAGATGATTAAGTTTGCGACGCAAACTTGCGAATAAAAACTTTGACGCTATTTCTGACAAAGTTTTTATTACACTCTCCTGTATTTATTTTTTTATGGAACACATTCATTTTATATTTTTGCTACCATTTAATAAATTTTCACATAAAAGCATATGTTCATTCAATGGAATTTCAAACACAGCATTTTTTTTACCTAAAGGAAGTGTAAGGCGGTAAGAAACAAGACAAAGTTTTTTTAAACCAAGTTTACGAACTTTTTTGTTAAGCTTAAAATTTCCATGAAGGTCATCACCAATAATCGGACACTGACTTTTTGCAAGCTGAATTCTAAGCTGATGCATTCTTCCTGTTCCTAAAGTTAAATGTATTTTTGAAAGTTCAACTTCATCGCCTTCAATAATTTGTCCAGTCTGACTGTCCGTAAAATCCGAAAGTTTTACTTTTTTACATTCAAGGACTTCAAAATAAGTTAAAGCGGATTTTTCCTGACCATGAGATTCAAGGGTGCCTTCAATAATTCCCCTGTCAAGTTTTTTTCCATTAATTAAAGGCCGGTTAAAACAAAATGCAATATATTCCTTTTTTACCATTTTAGACTGAATTAATTTTATCCATTTTGTTGCCGACTGTGGATTTTTTGCAACAATCAGAATACCCGAAGTTTCCCTATCCAAACGGTGAACTAAATAAATTTTTTGACCGCACTGTCTTGCAAATTCTTCATCAAGCGGATGACTCACCCCTGCCCCCCCCTGAACTGCAATGCCACATGGTTTATTTACAAGATATATTTCTTCGTCTTCATATAAAATTTCAATTTTCATTTTGAGAGAGTAAGATTTTTTAGCAAATTATTCAATTATAAAAATATCTTTTGGACATAGGTTCAATACCTGTTAAAATTCTTTGCCTACTAGAATTATTATTTTTTTTCATTTATATTTTCTTTTAGGGTTTATTATGAAAGTATTTTTAAAGAAAAAGTCATTTTATGTTTTTGTACTAACATTACTCTTTTCCTCAACTTTAAATGCTGAAACATTCAGGGTTAAGAAAATTGTAACTTTAAGTGTTCCAGAAACAGCATCAAGTCCATGTGTAAAGGCAGGTATTCAGGACGGAATTATTATTGAACTGCCTGAAGACAAAACATTTATTGAAGGAATTGAACTTAATTTTAAAGTTCCCCAGATTGTAACAGAATGGCATGACAGTATTGCATGGTCTTTTTACAAGGAATTAAAACCATCTCCTTCCATGGAAAAAAATGATTATTCAGGTACAAGAGGCTACACTGGTACATTTGGCTCTTCCTACAATCTCTGCATTCAAATTCCACTTACCGAAAAAAATACAATTAAAAAAAACCCATATGCCCATTACGTTGAAGAAGTTCCTGAACTTATTGACGGTAAAATATTCTTACGTCTTCAACTTGTAATGAAAGGTACAGATGATGATATTTCTTCAGGCATTTTTGAAGTAAGTGCTCGCCCACTTTTAGTAAACAAGGGAAAACTTTCAATAAATCTTTCAGCTCCTGACGATAAAAAACTCAAAGCATACACTGCTTACTTGGACAATAAAATTTTTTCTATAAGCAATAAACCTGTTATTTTATCAAGCGGAGTTCATACTCTAAGTCTTGTAAGTGACTTTTACCGCAATGAAGTAAGAACTGTAAACATTGAACAGGCTAAAGTAACTTCACTTAATATAAAATTCCGTGACATTGCACCAAGTGTAATGCTGCTTGCTCCTGAAGGAACTGTAATTTATTTTGATGATGTAAAAACTTCAAAAACAAACAAAATGTTTACTGTAAGTCAAGGAAGTCACACAATAAAATTTATAATCGGTGACTATGAAACTGTAAGAACAATCAATGCAGTAAACGGAAGAAGTTACACTGTTGCTGTAAATCTCGAAACAGAAGTTAGCGAAGAAGACTAAAACTCATCTATTCACGGTCTGTAGATACTTATAATAAAAAAAGTTTAAAGATTTTCACATTCTATCCGATAATATAAGTACCAGGCGTTCAATTTATCCCCTCCCACCCATTGGCGTCTGGTTGCCTGATGGGCATGGGGCTGTCAATGACGGCCCCTTTTTTTTATGCAATTTTCTTCTATAATTGACAAATAAAGTGTTATTTTCTATTATAGCCCTTATGGGTAAAAGACGTATCTGGCCTTATGTTCTGGTCATTTTATTATTTATAAACGCAGGACTTTTTGGTGGTCTCCTGGGTGCTGGTATTGCAGGAACAATCAATCAAAAAAACATTGAATCATTTGTTGACAATGAACTTTCCATTGGTTCAAGACTTCTTGACATTAACGGTGAAGTAATCACGGAATTTACAAGTGATGAAAAACGTGAACTTATTGGTTTTACAGATCTTCCCCAGCAGTTAATTGATGCCCTTATTACCCGTGAAGACAGAATTTTTTACGAACATCCAGGTGTTTCTGGAAAAGCTATTGCCCGTGCAGTTGTAGGAAAACTTACCCACAGGTCTCTGGGAGGTGGTTCTACCCTTACCCAGCAGATTGCAGGTACACTCTACTGCGACAGACGCGATATGTCTATTGGAAGAAAATTAAAAGAATTATGGTGGGCAATTCAGCTTGAAAGGCGCTACTCTAAAAACGAAATTCTTGAACTTTATTTAAACTGGATTTACTTTGGCGGCGGAACTTACGGTGTTGATGCTGCCAGCAAATATTATTTTGGTCATACAGCAAAAGAAATTACTCCGGCAGAAGCAGCAATTTTAGTAATTCAACTTTCTAATCCTGCTTATTACAATCCTTTTGAACATACAGATCGTGCTATGGCAAGACAGGAAGATGTTTTAAATTCAATGGTAAAAGAAGGTTATCTTAGTCGTGAAGAAGCTGTTGAAAGTTATGATAACTTCTGGGCAAATTTTGACTTTACCCGCACAGCACAGTCTGCTTACTACACACGCGAAGACAAGGCACCATGGTTTAGTGAATATGTAAGGCGTGAACTTTTAAATATTTTCTATGGTTCAGAAGATTTATACTCTGGCGGATTTACAATAAATACAACTTTAAACTTAAAGCATGAAGAAGCTGCTCAAAAAGTTATGACCGACTACATTGCAGCCGGAAACAGACGTTATCAGAGAGAGCTTGCCGGCAAACAGAATTCAGCCTTTAAAACTTATATTCCTATGACTGAATTATTTACACTGGTATTTAATCTTCCAAGTCTTAAAGTAAGTGATGTACGTGCAAAAAATACCGCCATGAATTACTACACGGACACTGTAAACCCTGTTATTGATGTGCTTTCACTTCTTGGCGGAATGGATACTTTAAAAGGTGAAATAATTAATAAAGGAAATACTCTTATAAAGAAAAATAATGAAAAAACAACTATAGAAGGAACAATGATTTCTATAGAAAATTCCACTGGTTATATAAATGCCTTAATCGGCGGAAGCAAATACGATCAGGAAAATCAATTTATCCGTGCAGTCCAGGCAAAGCTTCAGCCGGGTTCTACATTTAAACCTCTTTACTATTCTGCTGCCATTGATTCTAAAGAATTCACAATGACTTCTACAATAAGCGACACGCCTGTTGTTTTCCATAAAGAAGATGGTGCTCCTTATATTCCACAAAACTTTAAAGGTAAATATGAAGGACAGGTACAAGTTTGGTATGCTCTTGCCCACTCAATGAATATTCCATCACTAAAAGTCTTAGATAAAATTGGTTTTGATGCAGCAATTGACAGAGCTTCAAGTCTTTTAGGCATTCCTGAAAAAGAACTCTCTGACAGACATTTTGAACCGGTTTATCCTCTTGGTCTTGGAGTATGTTCTGTAAGACCTATTGAACTTGCAAGAGCCTTCTCTGTAATTGCAAACAGTGGCAAGGTTGTAACTCCGATTGCAATTCGTTCCATTACAGATAAAGATGGTAAGGAATATAAAAACATTGAACGCGAAACTCTTGATGCCCAGCACAAAAGTCCTTCAATGCAAGTTATTTCTCCACAGACAGCCTACATAATGGAAATGATGCTTGAACGTACTGTAGAAAGTGGTACTTTACGCTATGGTGCAGACTGGGGTTCTACAACAGATGTTCTTTTAGAAGAACCAAAAGAACATGTTGGAAACAAATTTACTTTCTTTAATGAAAACGGAAAACGATTTCAGATGCCTGCCGGTGGTAAAACTGGTACTACGCAAAACTGGGCTGATGCATGGACTGTTGGTTTTACTCCTTACTATACTGCTGCCTTCTGGTTTGGATTTGACAGACCAGGACAATCTTTAGGTCTTTCAATTACAGGTTCAACTCTTGCCGGTGTTGCATGGGGCGACTACATGAATGCAATTCATCAGGGGCTTAATTTTAAAGACTTCCCTGCTCCTTCAAGCGGAGTTATAAAAGCTCAAGTATGTTCAACTAGTGGCGGTCTTTTAACTTCTGAATGTGGAAGCCATAAGATTACAGCTTACTATCTTTCTGGTACAGAACCTAAGGAACTTTGTACAGTACATTCAAACTATACAGGTCAAAATCTTGCATTAAAACGCCTTGAACATGAAAGGTATCAGAGCGGATATACATTTGAAGATATGGCAGGTCTTAGTCCTCTAAGTGCAAATCTTGACTTTTTGACAAGCGATCTTACAACAGATGAATATGAAGAACTTCACCCAGAAGCATTTTCTGATGGAAGCACTAATTCTTACGAAGATACAAGACTTCCAAC
>CAZALL010000137.1:0-4959 GCA_964485955.1 uncultured Treponema sp.
AATCCAAACAGTACTGCCATAAACAATATACAAACTGCAATAAAATTATTTTTTTTCAACATGTGCACTCCATACGTGATTTCCTGTAAATTTTGCTTCATAAAATGATTTATCTCCGTCACTTCCATTATCATGCATTACATAAAAACACTCATCATTAATTTAATTAAAAAAATACATGTACCTCCTTTTTTATAACTTTTTTTGTCATCCCAATTCTAAAACAAATTTAGCATGGTAAACTATGTCATTTCCGAATTTATTTCGGAATCTGTATATTAAACAAAGTATTTTCTTACCTGACAGATGTTAAAATAAATTCCGCATGCCAATTTTTTCTGCCATAAAAAATTTCAATTATAAGAATTAAAAAAAATAAAGAAACATACTTTTTGTTTAAAAAACTTCTCTAACCCAAAAAAAGTATTGCATGGAAAATATTTTGTGTCAAGGTAAAACAATTGGCAGATGAAAAAATGCAGTCTATGCAAGACTTTTACATGACACACAGACTGCAGTATTATGAATAATAATAATTAAAAATAAATTTATTTTTCCCAAAGTATCGAAGGATAATAACCTGTATCAATTTTACAAGCAATTTCCTTTTTTACAATGTCCCTGTCTTCCGGATAAGTCATACCAAACCAATTTTCTGTTGAAGTAAAGAATTTAATTGTTCCCTTACCTTCGTTTACAATCTGACTGGCTGCTGCTGGAAGAAGAGCTTCTGATTTTGGAAGACCAAGTGATGTTTTCTTAAAGTTATCCCAGTACTCATGGAAAGTTTCAAATGCCTTTAAACTAAATCCAAAAAGATTCATACTTACCCATTCTTTTCCGGTAAGAGCAACTTCTTTTCCATCAAGTTCACTTACAATTCCACTGCCCTTATAAGAAATTTTTGTATTTTCAACAATTGATTTTAAATATCCGTCTTCTACAGTACAAATACCACGGCTTACAGAACCACTTTTGCTCATTGTATTTCCAAGAATATATCCTACCATAGAATGTTCACTAGAATTTACATCAAGATTTCCCAGATACTGACCTAAAGTTTTAAATGCATCACGTCCATAATAGTCATCACTGTTAATTACAGCAAAAGGTGTTTTTACAGATTTTTCTGCACATAAAACTGCATGAATTGTTCCCCATGGTTTTGTTCTTTCGGCTGCAATTTTTAATTCTTCATCAGAAAGCAAAGCATTTGGAGTTTGAAAAACATATTCTGCATCCATGTTTCTTGCAACGCGATCAAAAAGACGGGAACGAAAATCAGCTTCTATATCTTTACGAATTACATATACAACTTTTCCAAAGCCACATTTTTTTGCATCATAAGCAGCAAAGTCCAAAAGACATTCATTATTTTTTCCTACAGCATCAATCTGTTTAACACCACCATAACGACTGCCCATTCCGGCAGCAAGAACTAAAAGTGTTGGTTTCATTAATTACTCCTTATTTTCTGCAGTAACTGCTTCAAGAGCAACCTGCATCATGTTTGTAAAAGTCTGCTGTCTTTCTAAAGCACTAGTTTCTCCACCAAGAAGAATATGATTGCTTACAGTAAGAACAGCAAGAGCCTTTCGATTATATTTAGCAGCAAGTGTATAAAGTTCTGCTGCTTCCATTTCAATTCCAAGTACACCGTATTGTGCAAGTTTTTTCCAGCTATCATCTCCATAAAAAAGATCACCGGAATGACAAAGTCCTACATGAAAATTTAAATTCATTTTTTTGCAAGCATTATAGGCATTAAGTAAAAGTTCAAAATCAGCCACAGGAGCAAAATGAATATTTCCAAAACGCTGTACATTTATTGCACTGTCAGTAGATGCAGCACTTGCTAAAATTACATCACGCAAAGTAACATTTTTTTGAATAGCACCTACAGTTCCAACTCGAACAGCTTTCTGTACACCATAAAAATCAAAAAGTTCATTTACATAAATAGAAAGAGAAGGCTGCCCCATTCCAGTTCCCTGAACAGATACTCTTTTACCTTTATATGTTCCTGTAAAACCAAGCATACCCCTCACTTCGTTATAGCACACTGCATTTTCTAAAAAATTTTCTGCAATAAATTTTGCACGCAGAGGATCCCCTGGAAGTAAAACGCACTCTGCTATTTCACCTTTCTTTGCACTAATATGTTCACTCATATCCAAATATTCTAACACACTTTTTAAAATATTTCTTTAAAGAAAAGAAAAATTTAATTAATTCCTCCTACAAAAATACATAACCAAAAACAGCTCCTGCTATGATTATAAAAACAGGATGAAGCTTTGTCTTAAAAAGAACAGGCAGTGCGAGTACAAAAAATATAATTGATGGCAAGGGAAACAAATCTATAAAAACTTTTGTCTGATTAAATTTATCTAGTGTAAGAAGTGCAATTTTATAAACGTTTACCATGGCTACCATTACCAAACCACTTGTCGCAGGTCTAAGACATGAAAAAACGCTTTTTACAATTGTATTTTCTTTATAGCGAGTCATAAATTTTGCAACAATCAGAATTACAATTAAAGAAGGTAGAACTTCTCCAACAGTTGTAATAATTCCACCCAAAGGACCATAAAGTTCATTACCAACATAAGTTGCCATATTAATTCCAATAGGTCCTGGAGTTGATTCACTTATTGCAAGCATCTGATAAAATTTTTCTGAAGTAATAAGTGCATATTTATCTACAAGAATAGGCTGCATAAAACTTGCCGCAACAAGTCCTCCGCCAACTGCAAAAAATCCTATATACATGAAAATAAAAAATAATTTAATCAGTGTCATTTATTTTTCCTTGAACTAACAACGCCCATAATAATTCCAACTATTGCACAGAATAAAATTACAAAAATATTATTTACTTTAAAAAAGAAAACGACTGCAAAGGAAAGTAAAAAAAACAGACATGTCCACCAGTTTTTAATGGTATTCTTTGCAAAATCTAAAACAGCTTTTGTCATCAATGCCGCAACTGCTACATTAATTCCGCGAAGTGCTTTCTGAACCCACTCTATCTGTTCAAAATTTGAAATAAAATTAGAAATTAAAGTGATAATAATAATTGAAGGAGTAATCATTCCTAAAGTTGAAAAAATTGAACCTATTACTCCGCCCAGTTTATTACCAATAAACGAAGAAACATTTACTGCAATTACACCTGGAGTTGTCTGTCCGATTGCATAGTAGTCAAGCAAGTCTTCTCTTGTAGTCCACTTTTTTTTATCAACCAATTCTCTCTCTAAAAGAGGAAGCATTGCATAGCCACCACCAAAGGTAACGGAACCAAGTTTAAAGAATGTCCAGAAAAGTTCAAGACAAAGTTTTAGTTTATTCATACACTATCCATGTAAAAAAAAGACGTCACAAAAAAATGCGACGTCCCTTAATTTTATTTAATTTTTTTAAAGATTACTCAGTCGGGCGTTTCTTTAACTTTTTACTGTTAACAATAGCCTGTCCCTTACCTACCTGCTGTTCCATCATTGCACGAACTTTAAGTGGCAAACCAAAGAGTGTAATAAATCCGTCAGCATCTTTATGGTCGTAAAGATCACCTGTTGCAAATGAAGCAATACTTTCGTTGTAGAGTGAATATGGGGAAGCACTTCCAGCTCCACGCATAGAACCCTTGTAAAGGCGGAGTTTTACCCAGCCGGTAACATTTTCTTCAACCTTATCCATGAAAGCCATAATTCCTTCCATAAGGGAAGTAAACCATTTGCCGTCATAAATAAGTTCACTTTCGCGAAGTGAAATATGCTGCTTAAAGTGATAAGTATCACGGTCAAGACAAAGATGATCAAGCTGTTCGTGTGCATAGAAAAGAATTGTTCCGCCCGGTGTTTCATAAACGCCACGGCTCTTCATACCTACAACGCGATTTTCTACAAGGTCAACAAGTCCAATTCCGTTGCGTCCTGCAATTTTGTTAAGAGTTTCCATAATTTCGAGAGGAGACATTTTTTTGCCGTTAACAGCAACAGCTTCTCCGTGTTCAAAATCAATCTTAACGTATTCACCTTTTTCTGAAGCTTCTTCCGGAACTTTTGTTACCTTAAGCATACGTTTAAGTTCGCCTTCATTTTCTGTCTTTTCAAGTTCAAGACCTTCGTGACTTATGTGCCAGATATTTTCATCACATGAATAAGAATTTTCCTTCTTCATAGGAACAGGAATATGTCTTTCTTCAAGATAAGCCATTTCTTCTTCACGACTCTGTAAAGTCCATTTTGGATCACGCCATGCAGCAATTACTTTAAGGTCTGGAGCAAATGCCTTTATTGCAAGTTCAAAACGAACCTGATCGTTTCCTTTACCAGTTGCACCGTGACAAATAGCAACAGCTTTTTCCTGACGTGCATATTCTACAAGAATTTTTCCAATAAGAGGACGGGCTGTAGAAGTTCCAAGAAGATACTGATCTTCATATTTGCAGTTTCCTTTTACTGCAGGCCAAATATATTCCTTGCAGTATTCTTCACGGGCGTCAACAACATAACATGCAGATGCACCTGTCTTAAGTGCACGAGCCTTAATTGTCTTCCAGTCATCACCCTGACCAACGTCAATACAAACTGCAATTACATCATAGTCATAATTTTCTTTAAGCCATGGAATAATTACTGTTGTGTCCAATCCACCAGAGTAAGCTAAGATAACCTTTCCCTTTTTAGAAGAAGTTGTCTTTGCTGCTGCCTTTTTTACAGTTTTTGTTGCTGCCATAAATAACCTCTAAAATATAATAACGGTCGCCCGTCAAAAAATGAATATTTATACATTAAATATACAATTCTGCAAGTACTTATGCAATATATATTCATTTTTTTAAATAAAATAACCTTATTTTATCTTCAATAAATTACTTTTACTGCCACTTAACCCAAGCTGACTGAACGGTAAATTTTCTTTCTTCAAGGGGTACATCTGGGGAATAAATTTCAG
>CAZALL010000138.1:0-4901 GCA_964485955.1 uncultured Treponema sp.
ACAGATGCTCTTGGTAAGACACTTAATTTTTCTAATTCATTTTAATTTCTATTCTTTCACTGTAATTATAAATTCTTGTCCTTCATAACCACAAAAACCAACTAGAATTTTATAAATACCAGTTTCTGAAAAAGAAAATGAAACAGATGCTTCATAATGATTTTTTACTTTTTCGTGACTTACATAAATATATGTTTTGTTCAGGTAATAAGTTAAATCTTCTGAATTACAACCGTTAATCCATTTTATATCAGCTATCCATTCAGGTGTTTCAGTTTTACCTTCAAATTTTCCTTTTATTACAGAATAATTTTCAGGAAGACAAAAATAATTGATATACATATCTTTAAATTGCATATTCCATGAAAACACTTTTGAATCTAATGTTATAGGTTCATTAATTTTTACGTTAGTAGAAGAACAGGTTGTTGTTATTGAATCTGTTCCATATCCATTTTCTGGACAGGAAATAAATATAAGTGAAAAAATTGTTATGAATAGTAAGGTAAATTTTTTCATAATTTTGCTCCGCTTTCTTCTAATACAGATTTTACTTTTACTTTTTCTTCTTCAGAAAGATTATTTTCATTACAAAATAATTCATAAAATTTCAGTTTGGCAGGATATTAAAGATAGACATGCCACTAGGGGAATTAAAAACTTTTTCATATATGACCTCATACTTTTTATTTTCTGTATGATACTTAAATAATTTTTATATGTCAATTAAATATAATGTGATGCGAAAAATTGTTTTTGAGTGTGATTATTTTATAAGTTGATCCCGGATTTGTTCCGGGATGATAATTTGCCAGTTATTATTTTAGTGCATTGATTCTTTCAAGCAGCTGTGGATGATCGTAATTAAATATGCTGTAAATTTTTGGTACTGAAATCTGACTTAAATTTTCTTTATTTAATTTTATCAGTGCACTTATAAGAGGCTGTCCGCTTCCACATATTTTTTTTGAATATGCATCTGCTTCAAATTCATCTTTTCTGCTGGAAGAATTAGCTATTAAATTTATTAAATCCATGTAAGGACTAAAGATAAGAAAAGCAATAAATACTCCAACAATTTGAGCTGGGAAAAGAACACTTCTTAAATTTTCTGCACTGCTTGCAAAGTCCGGGGTAAAGCCCATGGAAGTATAAAGCTGAGGAATTGAAATTAAAATGTTTAATGCAAAAAGTACAAGAAAAATTGCAGGTACCATTACAAGCATTCGTTTTAAAACATGCTTGTGTTTATAGTGTCCTAATTCGTGACCAAGGACAGCTTCAATTTCATCAACAGAAAGTTTTTCAAGTAATGTATCGTAAAGAACAATTCTTTTGTTTTTTCCAAGACCTGTAAAATATGCGTTTGAATGTTTACTTCTTTTTGAAGCATCCATTATAAAAATTCCGTTTGCTTTAAATCCGCTTTTCTGCATAAGATTTTCAATACGTTCTTTAAGTTCTTTGTCCTGTACTGGAGTAAATTTATTAAACAAGGGAGCAATAACTACAGGGTAAATAAAAGAAATGCCAAGGCTTAATAAAAGATAAACGGCACCCAGTAAAATCCACCAGCATGAAGGAAGATGATAGAGTAAGGCTGTCATTGCACAGATTAATGCGGCTCCCAAAATCAAATTGAATATAAGTGAAATTAATGCATCGCGAAGATAAAGACCAAAACTTGTTGTTGAAAAACCAAATTTCTTTTCGATTACAAATTCTCTGTATAAGTCAAAAGGAATTGAAAGTATGTCTTGAGGTAGAGATGCAAAAAAGAAAAATAGCATAGCTGTTAAGTAAGGATTAAATGTTGCACGCCAGAGCCAGATATAAATAAAGTTATAGTAAGCTGTAAAAATAAGTGTTAAGAAAAGTATTGTCTTTAAAACGTCTTCTATAACCCATGTAAAATATCTTGCATTTTTGTAGGCATTTGTTTTTTCAAGACATTCTTTATCAAGATAATCTTTTAATTCTGGTGGAATAATTTTTCCGTTTTTTTTACGGTAAGAATAATTTATTCCTTCAAGTATCTGATTTAAAATAAAATGTCCTGCTGTTCCAATTAAAAATATAATTACAAATGCATTAGTAAAATCTAACATTTTTTATTCTCCCTGGTATACCAATTTTCCCTGATGAAAAGTTGCAGTTACTTTGCCTGTAAGTTTTTTTCCTTCGAGGGGAGTAAATTTTCCTTTGCTCTTAAAATTTTTCCCTTCGACTTTCCAGATTTTTTGAGAATCAACAAGTACTAAATCTGCGTCAAAGCCTTCTTTTATTAAGCCACATTTTTTTAAGCCTAAAAGTTCAGCGGGTCTTGCAGACATAAGGGATGAAAGTTTTTTCATGTTTATAATTTTTGTCTTAACAAGATTTGTGTTGCATACTGCAAATGCTGTTTCAATTCCACTAAAGCCCGGTGCTCCAGCAGCTTTGTCTTCCATAGTGTGAGGAGCGTGGTCTGTTGCAATTACATCAGCAGTTCCGTCCGCAAGAGCTTTAATAAGAGAAAGTCTGTCTTCTTCATTTCTAAGAGGTGGATTTACTATGTTAAAAATTTCAGGTGACTTACTTCCGTTTAAAGCAATGTGATGAGGTGTAATTTCGCAACTTATATTCTGTCCTGTTTTTTTTGCAAGTTTTATCTGTTCAATACAGTTTTTTGTACTTACATGGCATAAGTGAAGATGACAGGCGGCGGTTTTTGCAAGGCGGATATTTCTATAAGTTGCAGTATCTTCTGCCATTGCTAAAAGTTCATTTGCATTTTTAAGGTATTCAACTGCCTGATTTTTATTTTCTTTGTTTTTTGAAGACATTAAATCGAGTGCTTTTTTTCTTAGAGGTTTTGCTGCCTGTGCTAAAAAAGGATCTTCACAGTGGCATGAAACAATTATTTTTTTTTCTGCCGCGATAGACATTCCCTTAAACATTACTGCACTGTCTTCAACTTCATGGCCATCTTCTGTAATTAAGGGAACAATTTTTTGATTGAGTTCTTTTAAATGACTTATTGTTTTACCGTCAAAATCTTTTGTAATTGAAACTGCCTGAATAATTGTACAAAGTCCCCTATTTTTAGCTTTTGCATTGTTTTCTTCTGCCATTTTTTGAGAAGAAATAACAGGGTTTGTATTTGGCATACAGACAACTGTTCCATAACCGCCTGCTGCTGCTGCCATACAGCCACTTTCAATATCTTCTTTTTGAGTAAGACCCGGATCTCTAAAGTGAACATGCATGTCAATAAATGACGGCATAAGGATAAGACCTTGGGCATCAAAAATTTCAATTTTTTTTGAAGATTTTTCAAGTTCTTTTGCCTGGGCATTTGACATTATTTTAATAATTTTTTTTCCATTAATTAAAACAGCACCCTTTGAATCTGTATTTTTGTCTACAAGTCTGGCATTTTTTATTAAAATCATTTTTTGTCCTTAAGATTTATTCGTCTTCTGGAAGAGTACCTGCTGTATAAAGTTCATCACAGTAAACGCAGCGGTATTTTTTTGTAGCACTGTCAACTAAACGGAACTGGCCGGTAACATATTTTTCTGTAATTGTAATGCAGCGTGGATTTTTACAGCGCACAACTCCTTCAACTTTATCCGGGAGATTTGTTTTTATTTTTCTGACAATTTTTGAATCCTGAATTACGTTTACAGTAATGTTTGGATCCAAGTAGCCTAATACGCTGTAGTCAATGTTAATTATGTTGTCAATTTTAATAATGTCTTTTTTTCCGTCTTTTTGTGAATTAACACCCATAATCAGTGCACAGCTAAATTTTGCTTTATCTAAACCAAGCCAACGGAATACCTTCCATCCCATGCCTGCGTGTATATGATCAATTACCAGACCATTTTTAATTTCATCTACGTTTAACATAAAAAACTCCTCTTACAGTACACCAACTAATTTTGCCATTAAAGCCATTCTTGCATACATTCCGTATTTAACCTGCTTAAAATATGCTGCACGAGGGTCTTTATCAACTTCCGGAGAAATTTCATTTACGCGTGGAAGAGGGTGAAGAACAATCATGTCTTTTTTTGCAAGTTCCATTTTGCTGTGGTCAAGAATGTAACTGTCCTTTAAGCGGATGTAATCCTGTTCATTAAAAAAGCGTTCTTTCTGAACACGGGTCATGTAAAGAATGTCTAAATCGCCGATTACGTTTTCAAGACGTTCTGTTGTCATGTATTCAATTCCAAGAGGGTCAAGAAGATTTTTTGTAATATATTCAGGAACTTCAAGTTCTTTTGGACTGATAAAAATAAATTTATTGTTTTTATAACGGCACATTGCTTTTACAAGGGAATGAACTGTACGTCCAAATTTTAAGTCGCCACAAAATCCGATTGTATGATTTTCAAATCCACCCTGAAGTGCACGGATTGTAAGAAGATCTGTTAAAGTCTGTGTTGGGTGATAATGTCCGCCGTCTCCTGCATTGATTACGGGGCAGGCAGAATATTCACTGGCTAAAAGAGCTGCTCCTTCTTTTGGAGAACGCATTGCAATTACGTCAGCATATGAACTTACTACGCGAATTGTATCTGCTAAAGTTTCACCTTTTGTTGATGAAGTGTAAGATGCATCTGCAAAACCTTCTACCGCACCGCCTAAACGTAGCATTGCTGCCTCAAATGAAAGCCTTGTTCTAGTACTTGGCTCAAAAAAAAGTGTCGCAAGAATTTTCCCACGACACAGTTCTTTATAAGAATTTGGATCTAAAATAATGTCTTCTGCAGTTTTACAGATTTCTTCAATTTCTAAAACCGACAAATCGCCTGGTTCAATAACATGTCTGCCTTTTAGCATGCTCTACCTCTTTTAATTTTCGACAATTTTATCACAAGAGATAGTTGTTATCAACACAATTAAAAGTTCAT
>CAZALL010000139.1:0-4895 GCA_964485955.1 uncultured Treponema sp.
CTACAAAAGTTATAAAAACACTTAATTTTACAGTTTCAGCAGAATAAAATAACATTTTTTACAGGTATGCACGTAAAAGTGTGTACCTGTATTTTTTTTATAAAAAAAAGTGAACGTATTACAATATGTTCATTGACCTAAAATATACATTTTTTTATAATACTTTTATGTCAAAAGCTTATACACAAAACGAAAGAATTAAAATAAGAAAAAATATTCAGGAAACGGCTTTAAAAGCCTTTAAAGAAAATGGTGTAAAAAACGTAACAATAAGGCAGCTAGCTAAAGAAGCAGGTATTTCTTTAGGCGGATTTTATAATTTTTATTTAGATAAGGATGAACTTCTTTTAGATTTAGTCTGTCAGCATACTGGTGAAAAAATTAATACCTTTATTTCAACAATGAATAAACAGGATCCTTCGTACATTACAAGTCCTTTAAGTTTTATATCTTCTACATTTTATAAATTTGCAATGGAATTAAAAAATAATAAAACTTTTCCACAGTCATCTGACGAAATTTTAGGACTCTTAATAAAAAGCTTTGACTCAAAACTTTCAGGCTATTTAATTCCAGAAAAAGATCTTATAGATTTTTTTGAAAATTACTGGACTAGCAAGGGAACAATTATAAGAGTAGACCGTGAAGGACTTTTACAGGCTGAACGAACTGCATTTGTAATGCTTAGACATTCTAAAGAATGTGGAAGTGGTTTTGAAAATACATTCCGTCTTTTTATTGATTCGTGTGTAAATGAATTTTTTTCTATTTCTGAAGGATATATTTAATAGATGTATTTAATTGGAGTAGTCTTAGCATTAATAGTTATAATTATCTCTATTGTACTTATTTTTGTTAAAATATATAAAAAACATTACCAGAAACTTACAGAAAAATTAAAAGAATTAGTTCTTAAAATTGACAACTTTTTTACGGCATTAGATGAATTATCTTCTACATATATTAGTAAATCAGATGAAGTAGTTTTCCGTCAGCAATGGAAAGAACTTTATATAGAAGTTCAGCAATCACATTTTTCTTCAAAACTGCCAGCTTATGATAAAATAGCAAACTTCTTAAAAACATACTCAAATCTTAATTCAGAGATTAAATCAAGAAATGATGTATTTTTACAGAAGGAAATGCAGGCGACAGATGTACTTCTTTCAGATATAGATGGAAAATCATTAGATGAACAGCAGCGTAAAGTGGTTCTTTCTGGTGAAGATAGAACACTTGTTTTGGCAGGTGCCGGCTCTGGAAAAACTCTTACTATTGCAGCTAAAGTAAAATATCTTTGTGATGTAAAAAATATAGATCCAAAAGATATTCTCTTGATTTCTTTTACTAATAAATCTGCTGAAGAGATGAGCGAACGTATTCAAAAAAAACTGAATATTCCAGTTGAAGCAACAACATTTCATAAATTAGGTTTGGATATAATAAGGAATGACTTAGGCTATCGACCTGAAGTTACAGATGATCTTACGTCATTTGTTCATAATTTCTTTGAAAATGAGCTTGAATTAAATCATCCTGATTTAATTCAAGCTCTTACAGAATATTTCACATATTATTTGGAGATTCCGGATAATATGGAAGATTGTGAAAGCCTTGGTGATTTGTATGAGCGGGAAAAATCTGCTGATCTTGAAACTCTAAAATCAAAATACGAAAGAGAGCAGTACATTAAAAATACTGCCTCTAAAAATGCTAAGATTCTTACAACTTTGAACGGTGAAAAAGTAAAAAGTATAGAAGAAACTAAAATTGCAAACTTTTTGTTTATGCATGGAGTGAAGTATGAATACGAAATGCTTTATCCATTTGAAAGTGATGATCCTGACAGAAAGGCATACAGACCTGACTTCTATTTAACCGATTACGATATTTATCTGGAACATTTCGGTATCAGCAAAGATTACAAATGTCCTTGGTTATCAGAAGTTGAAGAGAGAAAGTATCTTGATGAAATTAAATGGAAACGAGAATTCCATCAGGCGAACAATACAAAACTGATAGAAACCTATTCCTATTACACAAAAGAAGGCAGGTTATTACCTGAATTGGAAAAACTTCTTTTAGCTAATGGTGTAGTTTTTGCTTCTCATGATTTTACAGATATTTTTGAGACAATCTATGCAAAGAAAAGTAATAAGTATTTTTCTGAATTTATAAAGCTTTGCTGTACTTTCATTACTCTTTTTAAGTCAAATAATTATAAGGAAGAACAGTTTGAAGTTATGAAGTTGCAGTCATTGCAGCTTAAAAATGATTTTCTTTATCAAAGAAACTGTATATTTCTTGATATTGCTAGAATTATCTTTAAAGAATATCAGAAATATCTGGCAGATAATAAGTCTATTGATTTCTCTGACATGATAAATGAGGTTGCAGTAAAAATTGGAAATAGTGCTTCACTTCCAAAATACAAATATGTAATTGTTGATGAATACCAGGATATTTCTCAGTCAAGATTTAATTTCTTAAAATCAATTATTACTGCTACTAATGCAAAATTGCTTTGTGTAGGTGATGACTGGCAGTCCATTTACAGATTTGCCGGTAGTGATATTTCGCTTTTTACGGATTTTGAAAAATATTTAGGTTTTACCAATCTCTTAAAGATTGAAAAAACTTACCGTAACTCTCAGCAGCTTATTGATGAAGCATCAACTTTCGTTATGAAGAATCCTTTACAACTTATTAAACAATTAAAATCAGATAAAAGTCTTAATTATCCGCTTGTTTTCTGGGGATATGATAAAGAACCTTATCCTGCATTAAGTCAGATTATGCAGAAAATTATTTCAGAGTTCGGACCAGAAAAATCAATTTTGTTATTAGGAAGAACAAATTACGATATCGAGATACTTAAGTCATCGGGATTATTTACTGTATCGTGGGAAAATAGAGTAGAGAAACTTACATATTTACCTTCTCCAAAAACACCAGTTTCTTTTCTTTCTGTTCATAAATCTAAAGGACTGGAAGCAGATAATGTTGTTTTAGTTAATTTTAAGAATGATAAACTTGGTTTTCCAAATAAGATTGCAGATGATAAAGTTTTGGATTTTGTATTAACGCAAGAAGAAAATTTCATGTTTGCGGAAGAACGCCGCTTATTTTATGTAGCAATCACTAGAACAAAGAACAGAACTTTTGTACTTACAGATAACAAAAATCCTTCTATCTTTCTACGAGAATTTACGGAATCTCTATCGTGTTGTTTTGTTCACATAAACAAGCAGAATGATGAATCAAAAACTTACTGCCCAAGATGTAAAACTGGAGAATTATTAAAAGTCGAACACAACGGAAAGAGTTTTATAGGCTGTTCTAATTACCCGAAGTGTCGTTATACACTTAATAATATTTCAATATTGGTCAGTCCAAAACAGTGTCCTAGTTGCGGAGGTTTCCTGGTAAAACGCAAAGGAAAGGGGCATTGGTTTATTGGGTGTACTAATTATCCTTATTGTGAATATACAGAAAAAATTACGTATCGATGACTTTATTTATAAAAAGGTTGTGTAATATTAATTTAAGTAGACAGAATATACATTATAAGAAGTAAAATAAAGCGGAATAAAAAACGATAAATATCAGAAATCCAACATCTTTAATTATCGCAACTGTTCAAGTTTATCTCTTATAAAATCAGCTTTTTCATTTAGTCCTATAGAACCACAGTTAAGCATAAGTATATTTGGTTTTGTAGGATCTAATCTTACGGATTTTGAATTTAATTTAATCAATTTCATAAGTTTATCAAAATTTATTTTAGAAACCTGGGAAAATTCAATATTAACTTTTCCGCCTTTTTCTTTTAGTGAAGAAATTGAAAGTTCACGGCAGATTATACGGATTTTTGCAAGACTTAACAGGGAACTTACTTCATCAGGGACTGGACCAAAACGGTCATTTAATTCTTCAAAAACAGAATGCATTTCTTCATCGGTAGAAATAGCGGCAATTTTTTTGTAGATTTCCATTTTTATTTGTGCTGAAGTAATATACGTTTCTGGAATAAAGCCAGTATAATCTAATTCAAGAAGTACTTCTTCTGGTGCCTGCCAGTTTTCATCAGTTAGCTTTTGTATGGCTGTATTTAAAAGATGAAGATACATTTCAAAACCTACTGCATATACTTCACCAGACTGATCTTTTCCAAGTAAATTGCCTGCCCCGCGGATTTCCATGTCTTTCATGGCAATTTTAAAGCCTGAACCTAATTCTTGAAAATCATTTATTACCTGAAGACGCTTCATTGCAACTTCACTTAATGCTTTGTTTTCAGGATAAAAAAGATATGCAAATGCTGTTCTGTCACTTCGGCCAACACGTCCCCTAAGCTGATAAAGCTGACTTACTCCGTACATATCTGCCCGGTCAATTATTATTGTATTAACGTTTGGTATATCAATTCCATTTTCAATAATGGTTGTAGAAACAAGGACATGAAAGCCTCCCATTTTAAATCGATGGAAAATATCATCTAATTCTTCTGCAGACATCTGACCGTGAGCTGTATCAATGAGCATTTCGGGAACAATGTGTTCAAGTTTTATTCTTGTTTCTTCAAGTGTTTCTACTCTGTTGTGAAGATAAAATACCTGACCGCCGCGTTCAACTTCACGTCTTATTGCCTCTGCAACTTTTTCATCAGAATATTCAGAAATTGTTGTTTCTACAGGATGTCTGTTTTGAGGAGGCGTTGTAAGCAATGACATATCCCTTATTTTTAAAAGACTCATGTGCAGTGTTCGTGGAATTGGAGTTGCACTCATTGCAAGAGAGTCAATATTTGTTTTCATTGCCTTGAGTTTTTCTTTATCTTTTACTCCAAAACGCTGTTCTTCATCTATAATCATGAGACCTAAGTCTTTAAACTT
>CAZALL010000140.1:0-4872 GCA_964485955.1 uncultured Treponema sp.
ATTTAAAAGATCCGCTTGCAAACATAAAGTCTTATTGTTCAAAATGTGAAAAAATTTATATTGTTGATAATTCTTCCCTAAATAATAAAAACTTGGCAGAACAAATAAAAAATGCTGTATACATTCCGCTTTTTAATAATTTAGGAATTGCAAAGGCTTTAAACACGGGTTGTAGTAAAGCTTTTGAAGATGGTTTTGAATGGTGTATGACAATGGATCAGGATTCTATTTGGAAAGATAAGGAACTAGAAAATTTTATAAAAAAATTCCAGCAAAAATATACAGAAGATTCTTTAATAAAAAGTTTTGCGCCTCAGATAAAAAATCCAGTTAATCATAGTTTCTTGGGTAATATAAAAAAAATGTTTTTTAAAGAAGCGGAACTTAAGGATGAATTCGTACATCGTGTAATTTGTTCAGGAAACATTATAAATTTAAAAACCTTTATAGAGATTGGAAAATTTAATGAAGAATTTTTTATTGATGAAGTTGATCATGAATACTGTTTTCGCCTTATACAAAATAATTATAAAATTTTTCAATTTAATTCAATTTTGTTAAACCATCAGCTTGGGGAATGTAAAAAAACTTTTTTCCCAAATACGCAGCACACTCTTATTCGTTCATATTATATTATAAGAAATAGTCTTTATGTTATAGAACATTATCCTGATTTTGCAAAAGAATATTCCTATAAAAAGAATTTAGCTAAGCACAAAAGAACTTTACTTTTATTTTCTGGCTTTAAATTTTTTAAAAATCTTAAAATGATAAAAAAAGCTTACAGTGATTATAAAAATGGTCTTTGGGGTAAGTATAAAGACTAGAGGAACAAGCAGATGAAATTAGCAGTACTAATGGCAACCTATAATGGAGAAAAATTTTTAAGAGAACAGTTGGATTCTGTTTTATCGCAGACTGTTTCTGATTTTACACTTTACATTTCTGACGATGGAAGTAAAGACAGTACAATGCAGATTTTAAAAGAGTACGAAGCTAAAGACAATCGCATAAAATTGCTCTGTGAACACAAGCCTACAGGTTCTTCTTGCAAAAATTTTTTATATCTTTTGGAAAATGCTCAAAGTGACATTTATTTTTTTTGTGATCAGGACGATGTATGGACAAAAGATCATATTGAATGTTTAGCAAATGAATATAGTAAAATATCAGAAGAAGAAAAATTAAATCCAGTTTTAATTCACAGCGATTTGACTGTTGTTGATTCAGATTTAAAAGTAATTGCAAATTCATTTTTTAAATATTCTAACCTGCCTTTTGATGTAAAAGAACCACATTTTTATTTTGTTCAGAATAATGTTACTGGCTGTGTTACAATGGTAAACGATGTGCTAAAAAATTATGTGTTTAAGAATAAAAAATTTTTATATGAAAATATAGAAAATATTCTTATGCATGATATGCTTTTTGCAACGATTGCAGCAGAATTTGGAACAATTAAATGTATCAAAAAAAGCCTTGAACTTTATCGCCAGCATAAAAACAATATTCTAGGAGCCGAAAGCGGAAATTCTTTTTCAAATTTTATAAAAAAGATTTTTAAAATTAAAGAATATAAAAAAAATCTTAAACTTTATAAAAATTACACTTCATGGTTTGCAGATTATTATGAATATGAACTGCCTTCTGAAGAATATAAAATCCTAAAAGATTTTTCAGATATAAAGTCTATGCCAAAATTAAAACGCCTGCATTTTATAAAAAAACATAAATTCTTAAGAAAAGGTTTTATAAGAAATTTATGGCTTAAGATTGCAATTTAGTTTTTACTCCAAAATCCTACTCCACTTTCTTCCAATAACTAAAACATCACTTACGACATAAACTTACAAATAAAATTTTATCAAAGAAAAAGCTGCGGTTACTTCCTGAGTTTACCGCCTGCTACTGACAAAATTCCTTGTTTACTAAAATTCTTTTCTTATCAAAAAAAGGCACAATCAGCGCGATGTTTACAAGTCAAGCTGTGGTAAAAAGAAAGACCTAGCCGCGATGGGAAGGGGCGAGAAAGCGCGTGCGAAGCACCGAGGCGAATAGCCGTAGCCCTGGACAGCGCGTTACCACAAAAATTTGCTCCAAAAAAAAATAAAAAAAATTCTATGAGTTTTAAAAAATCTTATGTACAATATTAGAGAGTGTTTGTTTTTTGGAGATATTAAAAATGTTAAATAAAAGACACAAATTTTATATTAGTGCACTTTGTGCTGCCTTTGTTTTTTGTGTTGTAAGTTTTCTTATTCATATTTACTGCGTAAATCAGTTTAATTTTACCACACACGTTATAAAAAGCGCTGTACTTACTTCACACTCCAGTTCTGATTTTGGCGCAAGTTTAATAGCACGTCCTGGTGAAAACTGGCTAAAAAGAGACGTTACCGTTGGCAACATACACGGAACTTTTACAGGAAGCACCTTTGATCTTAAGGCCGTAAATAACACTGCTTACAAAATAAAAGAATGGAATTTCCGCATAAACATTCAAGGCGACTGTTATATAAATCAAGATTGGTGTGGCGCAGTTGATATTCATCAGTTTAGAAAAAATAACGAAACTGGCGAAGACGAAGAAAAATCACAGTGTCTTTTTTTAAAAAGTGATTTAAGCAGTCATACCGAAAGCATCGAAATTGATTACTATCGAGAAGGTCAGGATATTTTAATTCCTCTAAAAGCTGGAGATTACATAGTTTACTACCCGAGTGAAGTAAATGGCGAATTTCCAATTGAAGCTGCAACTGAAAAAGAAGCAAAAACCATTACTTCCGGCATAATTTTTTACTATTTAGATACCATCGATACTTCTGATACGGAACTTACTTTTAAACTGGAAAAATCTTATATGTTTGGCGTTTGGCCAAAAATCATTCTGATTACATTTATTTTATTTCTTATTTGCACCCTTGTTGAAATTTCCGTTGTAATTGCAGCTCAAAAAGTTAAAGAACAAATGAAATTTCAGCTTTCCGGCCTTTCTACAATGAGTGATATTTATGACCATCTTTATTCAGTCGATTTAATTTACAACAAGTTTGAAGAAGTGCCCCGCTTGTTTGAATCAAAAATTAAAATCGAAAACATAGAAAATCCTATTGAAGAAATCATTAAAAACACCTCAGATCCATACTGCAAGATTGTAGGTGAATTTGTGGACTTAAAAACCTTACCAACAAGATTAAAGGGCAAAAACAGTATTGTTTGCGAATTTAAGCATAAAGATTATGGCTGGTGCAGTATTCGTTTTGTTCAAATGGAAAAAGATTCTGAAGGTAATTTAAAAAAAGTGCTTTTTAGTGTTCGTCTGATTAATGATGAACGCGAAGAAATGGAATCTATAAATGACAAGTTAGAAAAATTTGCGCAGGAAAGCAAAAGTAAGGGCGATTATTTGTATATGCTTTCAAAAAATGTGCAAAATCGGCTTAAAAACATTTTAAATTGTAATAAAGCAATTATGACTTCCTCTGATGATTTTGTAAAATTAACTGCCAGAAAAATCAACAGCGAAAGTAATATTACAGAAGCTATGGTTGCTTCCGTAATGGATTTTATTAAGATAAAAGAAAATCATTTTGAAGCAATGAATGTAGACTATGCCATACAAGATTTAATGGCAGAATGTATAGAAATTGCAAATGCCAAAGCGGCAGAAAAAAATATTGTGGTAGAAAGTGATTTATCTCCGCAAATAAACATAAGGGTAAATGGTGAGTTTTTAAGAATTAAGGCAATTATTATTGTTATACTGAGCGGAATTATTGAACATATGAAAGAAGGCAGCATAAAACTCAGCATTTATGGCAAGGTAGAAAATAAAATTTTGCACGGGCTTTTTTCTGTAAAAACTAGCGGTAAACACGAGCCATTTAATTTTGATGTAAATGATTTTAAAGTTGGAAAAAGTATTCTTAAGGTTTTAAATTCTGAATTAAAAGTGGCTACTTTGGCTGAGCAAAATTTGGATTTTTATTTTTCCCTTGATCAAACTGTAATTGAATAATTTTTAGAGAGTAAATCTTATGATGACAATAATTTTTGCAAGCTGTTTTATAATTTCTGTAGCAGTAATAATCTATATGATTCAAAAATGCTACGAAAATGTAGATGTTCACTACTGGAGTATGCTGATTTTAATTCCAGTCATTCTTATGGGCTACACCATGAAAACTGTAGTAAAATCTCCTGATGCAGCTTACCTGGCACTGTGTTTTATTTATTTAGACAGTACAATTCTCCCGGTAATTTTAATTTTCTCCATAATGCGTTTTTTAAACATTCAATTAAAAACCTGGATAAAAATTGTTGCTTATATATTGGCCTTTGCTCATCTGGCACTAGTTTGTTCCTGCTTTAATAACGAACTTTATTATTCTAGTATGACTTTGGTGTCTACAGGAAACGGTATTGCCACAAAAATGGGAAGCGGGCCTTTAAAATACATACATTACGTTTACCTTATTGCAGATATTGTTATAGTGATTGCCTGTTTAATAATCGGTTATACAAAAAAGAAAACTGCATCTCATCATTTGCTAAATATTTATTCCACAATCATTGTTTTAAGTCTGGTTACTTACCTGATTGAAGGTCTTATTGACATTGATTTTTCTCTCTTACCTTATATTTATGTTATAGCCGACGTTACAATCGCAATTGATTATGATAGAATTCACGTTTATGACATTTCCTGCTTAATTTCTGAACAACAAAAATATCACGGAACAAAAGGTTTTGTTGCATTTGACCTTAAGCGCAGATTTAAAAGTTGTAATAAAAAAGCATACGATTTTCTTCCTGAACTAAAAAATCAGCGGGTAGATGCTCTTATAAGTGATGATTTTTTGCAGCTAAAAG
>CAZALL010000141.1:0-4743 GCA_964485955.1 uncultured Treponema sp.
GGAATTCTTCAACTTATTAAATTTTGAAATAGAAGTAATTTTTCTGGCAGGCAAGTATGGTAATTGTTTTAAAACAAAATATCAGTGGAGAAGAAAAACGAAGCATAAATGAATTCTTAAAAAAACGTAATTTTAAAACAAACGAAATTGCGGGTGAAGAAGAAACTATTATTGCTGCCGTTGGAAAACTTGGAATGGATACAAGGGAAGTTGAAGTACTTCCTGGAGTTAGCCGTGTAATTCCTATTTCTAAACCATATAAACTTGCCAGCCGTGAATTTAAAAAAGAAAATTCCGTAGTAGAAATTTTAAATAACCGCGGGCAGAAAATACGTGTCGGCGGTCAGCGTATAATTGCCATAGCAGGTCCATGTGCTGTAGAAAGTGCAGAACAGATGATGGACATTGCAAAAGAAGTTGCTTCTTCCGGGGCTGTAATGCTTAGGGGAGGGGCATATAAACCAAGGACTTCGCCATATAGTTTTCAGGGATTGGGTGAAGAAGGGTTAAAATATTTAAAAGCTGCTGGTGAAAAGTACGGGCTTCCTGTAGTAACAGAAATTGTTGCAAGCGAAAATATTCCTGTAATGAAGGATTATGTTGACGTTTACCAGGTTGGCGCCAGAAATATGCAGAATTTTGAGCTCTTAAAAAAACTTGGAGCCTTAGGAAAACCTGTAATTTTAAAAAATGGTCTTAGTGCTACAATTGAAGAACTTTTGATGAGTGCAGAATATCTGCTTTCTAGTGGAACTGATAAAGTTATTTTGTGTCTTAGGGGAATAAGAACTTACGAAAAAGCTACCCGAAATACACTTGACTTAGGGGTTATAAATATTCTCCGTTCAATGACACATCTTCCTATTATTGTAGATCCAAGTCATGCAATAGGTATTCGCGATAAAATTCCTCCAATGGGGCTTGCTTCTTGTGCAGCAGGGGCAGACGGAATTATTGTTGAAGTTCATAATCATCCAGAAAAAGCTTTAAGTGATGGAGCTCAAAGTCTTTTACCTGAACAGTTTGACAAGATGATGCATGATATTGAAGCCTTGTCGCCTGTTATTGGAAAAACTGTTACTCATCTTAGGGAAGATTATAATCTTTCTTTATCATCAGAAAAAAAATCAGATAAGTCAAAAGTTGTCTGTGCTTATAATGGAATAAAAGGAACTTATGCAGAGCAGGCTGTAAATCGTTATTTTGACGGTGATGTAGAAGCAAAATCTGTTTCTTCGTTTAAGGAAGTTTTTAAGGCTGTAGTAAATGGAGAGGCAGATTTTGGAATGGTACCTATAGAAAATTCTTTAGGCGGTTCTGTTTACGACAATTACGACAATTTGTCACGTTTTGAAGATGTTTCTATCGTAGGAGCCTTACGTCTTAGAATTCAGCATGCACTTTTAGCACCAAAAGGTTCAACTCTTTATTCAATAAAAAGAGTTTATTCTCATCCACAGGGATTTGCTCAGTGCAGTAAAATGATTGAAAGTCATAAGTGGGAAAAAATTTCTGTAAACTCAACTGCAAATGCTGCTAAGACAGTAGGTGAAAGTGCTTCAAAAGAAAATGCTGCCATTGCTTCGGCAGTAACTGCAAAATTATATAATCTTGAAATTTTACAGGAAGATATTCAGGATGATCCTAGGGATTACACCAGGTTTGTTGTTATTGCGGCAAATCACGTTTGTGAAAAATTTCCAAAAAATGTAACTTCCCCAAATGTAGCTTCCTTTGTTTTTTGTACAGCAAACGAAAGTGGTGCTCTCTACAATGCCTTAGGTGTTTTTGTAAGAAATAAATTAAATCTTACCCGCCTTGAGTCAAGACCAATTGCCGGTCAGCCGTGGAGATACTGGTTTTATGCCGATGCGGAACTTGATGAAGATGCCTTGCAGAATGAACAGTATGTAAAGGCATTTATGAATGACTTAAAAAAAGAAGCGGAAGAAGTTCGTCTTTTGGGCGTATATTCAGAAGCAAGAAATACCATATAATTTACGGAGGATACTTGTATGAAAAAATATGTACTTTCAGTTCTTGTAGAAAATCATGCCGGAGTTTTAAGCCGTGTAAGTGGTCTTTTTAGCCGCCGCGGTTATAATATTGACAGTCTTACAGTCTGTGAAACATCAAATGCCCTTCAGTCTAGAATGACAATTGTTGTAACAGGTGATGAACATATTCTTGAACAGATTGAAAAACAACTTTCTAAACTTGTTGAAGTAATTACGATTGAACACTGTATTCCGTCAGAAACCTGTCAGAGAGAAACGGCTCTTATTAAAGTAAAAGCAAGCGGTGAACAACGAGCAGTTATTATTGAAACATGCAATATTTTCCGTGCCCACATTGTAGATGTTGCAGCAGATTCATTAATTATTGAAGCAACAGGAAGTGAAGATAAAATTTCATCTTTAATCCGTCTGCTTGAACCTTATGGAATTATTGAACTTCTTAAATCTGGTCTTGTTGCAATGGACCGTGGTTCAAAAGTAATGCAATAATTTTTTTAAGGAAGCTTTATCCATTTTTCTTTTACAATGCTGTACATTCCTTCTTCTTCGAGAATTTGTGCAATCCTAAATATTTTAAGTTGAGTATTTATGTTTGCTTCTTTAAGAGAAGGAATTTTTATTTTTGCAGAATTTTTATTTTTTGTTTTAAAAAGATTTATCTGTATTTTAATTTCGTTTTCAGAAGTTTTTATTTTTACAGGTATAAAAATTTTATCGTCTTCAAAAATAGCATTTTCTAATGAAGCAAAAACAATTTTTTTATTCAGTAAATTTTCCTGTGTAAAAGCCCAGTGGGGGTAAAGAGGAATAAAGTCTGTGTCTAAATAAGGAAAAAGTTTTTTTGTAAATTGAGAGATTTTAAATAATAAATCTTTGTGTAAAATTAAAGCGTACATTATAGCAAGTGTAGAGCAAATTAAAAAAAAAGTGTACTATTGTTTTTGTTATGAAAAATAAATTTTTACTTATTTTAAGCGTTTTGGTTTTGGTTGCGGCATTTGTTTCTGGTTCTTTTTTACTTGTTACTTCTTCAAAAAATCTTACATTTAATGACACTCCTCTTCTTGCCTTAAGAGGAACTAAAAGAAGTGGTCTTGTATCTGGAAAAAAAGGTAAGAATTTAGGTGCATTTAAATTTAGTGATATTCAGCATAAGGTACTTAAAGAAAATTCTTCTACATGGAAGGGCCTTTCTTTAGGACTTACAATTATTCCTGATGAAAAAGAAAAAAAACAAAGTGACACTCTTACATATGGTTTTTTAGATAAAGAAAATAATTTTTCTGAAAATAGAGGATGTAAAGTTTTTGTTCCTTATGGAACTTGCAATGTAAAAAGTTTTACTGTTT
Source organism: uncultured Treponema sp. (assembly GCA_964485955.1). Classification (GTDB taxonomy): domain Bacteria; phylum Spirochaetota; class Spirochaetia; order Treponematales; family Treponemataceae; genus Treponema_D. Next base: position 3,368 of record CAZALL010000141.1, read on the forward strand.
TTTTAACAATTGATGATGTTGAAAATCTCAGCGGTTTTTATGTAAGGGCAGATTCTAAAGTAAAAATTGACAGGGTCAGTGTAAGTGCAAAAAAAATGGGTTTTGAAAAAAATAATGGTTCTCCTGTTTTTTATTTTGGTCCTTCTGGCGGACAGTGTGATTTTACTTTTTCAAAATTTGATTTTACAGATGCATCATCTTTTATTACTTATGGAGAAAAAGCAGGTGATAAGGTTAATCCTGTGATGAATATAGATTTTATCCCTTGTGATGATATTGGAACTTTTGATGCCCAGAGACAGGTTCATTTTAAATATGGTAATGAAGAAATATATGTTCGCCGTAGTAAGGGTAGGCAGAGGGTAGTAATTCAGACTGAATGTTTTTTGCAGGAAGCAGCTTTATTGCAATTTGGAATACATGATGCAAAAAGAGCTTCTCTTGTTCACAATGAAGATGTTGAAAAAATTATTGTAGAACCAAATGATCCTTTATTTGCTTCAAGTGATGCAGAAAATGGAAAACTCAGGGCCTTGCCTGTAGATTTAGGAATGATTATTGATACTCCAAAAGAACACTGGCGTAATGAAGATTTTGAAGTTTATTCATGGAGTCTTTTTCCTAAGGTAATTTTTCTTGACATAAAAGATTATAAAGTTCAGGAATCTTTTTTGGCACGTATTGCTTTTTTTGTAGAAAAGCAGGGATACAAGGGAACTTTAGTTGATGATGATTTTATCTCCCGTACTCACAGTTATAATGCTCATGATTACAAGGCATACGATCTTGCAGCATTTTACAATCTTGCAAAAAAAACAAATTATCCTCTTACAAAAAATGAAATTTCACTTGCAAAAATTCTTGTAAACGAAGGTGTGTTAAAACTTAATTCAGATGGATTTTTTGAAGAAGGTGAAGGCTGTGTAATTTCAATCAGTATGGAAAGTCAGGATTATCTTAGACGTACATTTGTTGCCCATGAAAGCTGGCATGGAATTTATTTTCTTGATGAAGATTTTAGAAATTTTGTTGAAAAAGAATACAATGCTTTTGACAGTGCTTCAATGCAGTTTATAAAAACATTCTGGCATACACAAAAAGGACTTAATTACGATTTAAATGATGATTATCTTATGAAAAATGAATTTATGGCATACATAATGCAGCAGTCATTAAGATATTGTTCATCATATTTTGTGCAGATTTCAAACAGAGAGAGTGTAATTGAAAATCAGAGTCAGGATGCCGCTTACATAAGATCAAACAATGCTTTTTATTTTGTAAAAGCCTGCCAGAGTTTAAATGACTATGCCTTTACAAGATGGGCTCTTGCTGCTGGAAGAGTTCATCTTGTGTCAAGATAAGTCGATGTTGCA
>CAZALL010000142.1:0-4720 GCA_964485955.1 uncultured Treponema sp.
CAGTGTAAGCGTGGATTGTTGACATAATACCAGACTGGATTGGAGCAAAGTCATTAAGAGCTTTTGCCATAGGAGCAAGACAGTTTGTTGTACAAGAAGCAGCAGAAATAATGTTGTCGTTCTTTGTAAGTGTCTTGTGGTTTACATTGTAAACGATTGTTGGAAGATCGTTACCTGCAGGAGCAGAAATAACTACTTTGCGAGCACCAGCTGTAATATGAGCCTGAGCCTTTTCTTTTGATGTATAGAAACCTGTACATTCGAGAACTACGTCTACGTTGAGATCTTTCCAAGGGCAGTTAACTGCATCTTTTTCAGCATAGATTTTGAGAGTCTTGCCGTCTACTGTAATTGTACCAGCTTCGTCATCAGCTGTAACTGTGTGAAGGTTTTCACCAACTTTACCACAATATCCACCCTGTGCTGTATCATATTTAAGAAGGTGAGCAAGCATTGAAGGCTTTGTCAGATCGTTGATAGCAACTACTTCATAACCCTTAGCGCCAAACATCTGACGGAAAGCCAAACGACCAATACGGCCGAAACCATTAATAGCAACTTTTACATCTGCCATGATTAAATCTCCTATTAGATTCTTCAATATTGCGTATATTTTAGAAATATTGGGGCTTTGTGTCAATTATAGAAAGATTTTTGAAAGTATTTATAGAAGATAAAAAAGTTTGAATATATAAAAAAATCAGCTTCAACATAAATAATGCAAAAGCTGAATTTATAAAACTTCTACTGAATTAAAAATTATTTTTTTGCAGGAAATTCTGCCTGTGCCTTAGCAATATCAGCTTCACTTGCCTGAACCCAGTACTGGAATACCTGAATAGGACCAACAGTTCCTGCCATTGCAAGAGTTGGAACCTTCGCAGTATATTTTTTATTTGTCTGACCAGGAGCTAAATATTTAATTACACAGCCGTACATTTTTCCATTACTAGGATCAATTACATTTCCGCCCTTCCAATTACCTTCTGATTCTTTAATCATATTAAAAATCCATGGAGTACCAACAGTTTTCATTTTGTTTACAGCACCCGCAACAGGAAAATTTTTATAACTTTCTTTACAAGCAGAAGCAATTACATCCTGCGGATTATCTACAGTTGCTGCAATTGTTCCAAACAACTTTCCGTCCTGTTCATAGATTTTCCAGATAGCAGTTGTTTTTCCAGTTTTGTCATCTACACTTTTCCAGATACCAGCTGCTGGATCTGAAGCAAAAGTAAAACCTGCACAAAAAATAAGTGTTGTGAGTACCATTAAAATTCTTTTCATTTATTCCTCCTGAAAAAAATAAAGTAATTTAATTATAAAAGAGGTATTTATATTTGGCAAATAATTTCATATACTCTTTAAAAATGCTTTATTCAATATGGAGATATTTTATGAAAAAAAATTTTTTTCTTATTCTAACATGCTTTTTGTTTTTTACTTCATGTTCTAAAAATAATTTAGATCAAATTGATTTTTCTAAATGCAACGAAGAACTTATTTTTAACGGATACATTTTTGATCCTATGGCATACAATCCGTCCTGTGTAAATTATAACATGTGGATTGACGGTCAATGGAAAATTTATAATTCCACAGTTTATGAATATACATACGATGGTGATAAAGTTATATCTTACAAAGCTGTAATAAAAAACGACGACGGCTCTTACTCGCGAAAACTTATTGAAAAAGAATATAAAGACAATCGCCTTAGTCAGTTAAGAGAATACGGCCTTAATGAAAAGGATGAAAAAATTATTCTTTCAAATAGAATTGAATATATATATTCTGCAAAATCAATGATAAAAAATATTTACTACCACGACGATGCTCCTGCAACCTCTTATAAATTTTTTCTTAACAAAAAAGGACTCCCTATAAAAATTGAACAAAGTATTGTTGCAGACGGCGGTAAAATGCAAAAAGGAATTAGAGCTGATATTTTTTATGATGACAAAGATGAAATTTCTAAAGTAGAACAAACTTCTTTATTTGACGAGCATCCTATAACAAACACAGTTGAATTTAGAAGAGTTGATAAAGTACTTTCTGTTAACGAAGGACAGATTCAAAATTACATTACATTTGATGAAAACCAAAAAGTTCTCCAGGTAAAATCTGTGCATCCAGGTTTTGAAACAGATAATTCTGAAGAAAATTTTACTTATGATGAAAGTGGTCGTATTAAAGAAATAGAAATGTTCCAGTTTAGTAAAGATAAAGTTCATCAGGATTTTGATTCAAAATTTGAAATTATTTACTAAACGATACGCTTCGATGATGGGGCTAAATAAAAAGAAGTGTCACGCTAAACTTCTTAAATAGCCCCACTATTTTCTTTATTTTTTTACAAAAACTGTTGGATTTCTAAAGTCGTATCCATTAAAATCGTTTGGAAAAGAAGAACATGTAAGTGTCATTTTTTCATCATTAGAAACAGAATAATCTATTTTCCAGACTTCTTCATAAGATAAACTTGCCTTTGCTGTTGCACTTCGTGTTTCTTTTATAAAAATATGAAAATCAATTTGAGAAGAAGTTGAAGTATATGTTCCACGCCAGAAGTTAACATTCATTCCCTGACGGCAGGTAAACTGCATTGTTGAATCTTCAAAACATTCAATTATCGAAAGACTATCTCCATTTGTAAAAACCCATCTTCCTTCACACGCTTTTGCTGAAGCAGACTTTACTTTTTTATCAATTATATTTCCAGCTTTTTCAAAAGCTTCACGCATATTATTCAGAGCCTTCTTTCCGCCCTTTTTAATTTCCTGAGTACGTTCTTCAGTAAGAAGAATTTCTTTGTCTTCTCTTTCAATATTATCTTTAAAAAACTTTTCTTCTTTTTGAGAAAAAATAAATGTAGAAGAAGCAAGCCCTAAAAGTGTAAATAAAGTAAATATTTTTTTCATCAATTTATCTCCCGTTTTAGATATACCTTATACTAGCATAAAAAAATAAAACCGCAAATAGCAAGAGGAATAAGATAAAGTGCAAACCATTCAAGACGACCTTTTTTAATCAACTTCATCAGCCAGGTAAGTGCTAAAAATCCGCTTGTAAATGCTGTCATAAATCCTACTAAAAGAGTATCCCAGCCAATTGAAGAAATTACAGAAGTTAAATCTTTTGCTTCAAGAATAAATGCTCCTAAAATTGCAGGAATTGAAACTATAAAAGAAAAATCTCCAGCTTCACTTCTGTCAAGTCCTGTAAAAAGTGAACCTGAAATTGTTGAACCGCTTCTGGAAATTCCAGGCAAAGTTCCTATTCCCTGCGAAAGACCTATTAAAAGTGCCTGCCACCAGGATGGAGCTTTTTTAAATGAAAGAGAAGTTGTCTCATTTTTTTGAGTCTTTAAATTTTTTTTGCCCATAATTTTTTCATACAAAGATGAAGTAACAAGCAAAAAAGATGTAATTAAAAATCCTATAAAAACAAAAACAAGCGGAAGGTCACCGATTAATTTTTCTGTAAAAATTCCAATTACACCTGTAACCAAAGTTGCAAGAACAATTGCAAGAATATACATACGCAGATTTTTTTCACGACCAAGTGCTTCATCTTCACTAAGACTTATTTTACTTCCGTCAATATTTTTTATTTGTTTAGGAGCAGGTCTTTTTGTAATCATTCTGCCAAAAGCACACAAAAGAATCCATATTTTTTTTCTATAGTAAAGTACTACTGCAAGCAAAGTTGCAAGGTGAAGCAGAACATCAAATACTAAAGGTACTTCTTCAAGTCCCATAAGTTTTTGAACAAGTTGTAAATGACCTGAAGAAGAAATTGGTAGAAATTCCGCAATTCCCTGCAAGAAGCCTAATAAAATTGACTGTAAATATGTCATAATTTTCCTCAAAAAATTTAGTAAATATTTCTAAAAACTATAACACATTAAAAAATATATTTTAAGCCTTATGAAAAAAAATTATCATCATCGTAAAATCAAGAAGCCTGCGGGTTTGAATCTTGCGTACCTGAAATTTTTAAAAGCCAAAAAAGTTTTCTTACAGTCTCTGGAAGAATTTCTCTGATTAACTTTGTATTATTTTCGTCCGGGCAAAAACTTAAAGCCTGCTGCATAAGGTCACTCATTACAGGAGGCACTGCTTTTAAAATTTTTTTTGATTCTTCAAAACTATACTGTTTATGCTCTAAATTTTTATCGTAAGATTTTAAAGTTTCAGACGGAATAAATTTACAAGGCTTCCACACTGCCTGACCATCTTTTGCTTTAGAAGAACTTGCTCCAAAAAGGCGGCATATAAAAGCCCTTCCCCCATAAATTGAACAGTGATAAGGATTATCAAAATTATGAAAAGGACATGTCTTTCCGTTTTCAAAAGGAAACTTTCCTAAAGCAATATTCTGTGCAACTTCATTCTGATTTTCTATAAGCCAGGCCGCCATATACAATGCTTCACATTCAAGCAAGTCCGGTTCAAAATTATGACAGCACTTTCCGCAGCCCTGTGGACAATAAAATTTTGAGGACTTATACCAGAGGGATTGTTCTTCTTCAATTTTTTTGTAGGCTTCTTCCATCTCTAAAAGAACTTCACTTTCTTTAAGACCTTTTAAACTGCGTGCTATGTTTTCTATACCAGCCATTATTTTATTCCCTTAGTTCTTATACGCCTTATCGTGAATTCCGCTGATTGCACGCCCAGAAGGTTCATCCATATTTTTCCAGGCGGCATCCCAT
>CAZALL010000143.1:0-4694 GCA_964485955.1 uncultured Treponema sp.
CACCGGCACCAGCACCGTATCCTTTTACTGTCAAAGGAATTGGACTATAGCGAGCCGTATGGAATACAAAGGCATTTTCACCTCCGCGGACACTGTACAAAGGATCATCTTCAGTTACTTCAAGAATACCAACACTTACCTTTCCGTCCTGAATACTTGCTCCCATACGCATAACTTTTCCTTCTTTTTTAAGAAGAGCTGCCTTATCAGCAAAATATTTGTCAAGTTCTGGAAGTTTTTTAAGAAATTCTTCTGTTGTACCTTCAAGACTAAAACCTTCAGGGAAAATGGAATTCATCTTAATATCTTCAAGTTCAATATTCATTCCGCTTTCACGAGCAATAATCAATGCCTTGCGGGCAACATCAGTACCCTTAAGATCATCGCGAGGATCTGGTTCTGTAAAGCGTTTTTCTTTTGCTTCCAAAACAGCCTGACTAAAACTTGCACCTTCATCCAGGCGACCAAAAATATAACTTAAAGAACCACTCATAATTCCCTTAAAGCCAGTAAGTTTATCTCCAGACTTAAAGAGATTCTGTAATGTATCAATAATAGGAAGCCCCGCACCAACATTTGTTTCGTAAAGGAAGCGGACATGCATTTTATTTGCAGTTTCACGAAGTTTTTTATAGTAATCCATGCTCATGGAATTTGCCCTCTTATTTGGAGTAGCAATATTCATTCCGGCATTAAGAATATCAATATATCTTTCAGGCAAATCATAACTTGCAGTACAATCAACAAAAATTGGATTTAAAGGCTTAACTTCCTTAACAAATTCAATTATTTCGTCAACATTAGTCTTTTTACCTTCTTTTTTAACAAGATTTCGCCAGTCACTAAGATCTATTCCATCTGCACTAAAAATCATTCCGTCAATATTTGCAATAGCCATTACCTGAACATCAATTTTCTGTTCAAGAAGCGAATCATGCTGGTCACGAATCTGATCAAGCATAGTTCCACCAATATTACCAGCTCCAAATGCAAATACCTGAATAGTCTGAGTTCCGCTAAAGAAAAAGTGATGAGTAACACGCACAGCCATATCTCCATCGCACGCCTTTACAACAACTGAAATTGAACGTTCACTTGATCCCTGAGCAATAGCCTGAATGTTAATATCACGACTGGCTAAGGCTTCAAGGAAAGTACCGGCAACTCCACGCTTGCTTTTCATTCCGTCGCCAATAATCGAAACAATAGCACAGTCATCTGTAACACCAATTGGATTTAAAAGATGATCATTTATTTCAAGGGCAAATTCGCTTTTTAAAACATCCTGAACTAAATTAGCCTGATTTTTCCCTACACAAAAAGAAATTGTATATTCCGAAGAAGACTGAGTAATAAGAAGAATTGAAATACCAGCATTACTTACAGCAGAGAAAATTCTTGCCGCAATTCCCTTTTTACCTCTCATACCGGAACCACTTACACTAATCATGGCAATATCTTTAAGACAGCTTATTCCACGAACAGGTCCTGCATTAGCTTCACTTTCAAAAGGACCTCTTCCAATTCTTGTTCCACGACCATTATAGTTATAGGAATTAAGAGACCAAGCTTCAATATTTTTTTCTGCAAGAGGAGCTAAAGTTTTTGGATGAAGAACCTTTGAACCAAAAAAAGAAAGTTCCATAGCTTCTTCATAAGTCATATCATCTACCAAAACAGCATGTTTTACGACTCTAGGATCAGCTGTGTAAACGCCATCAACATCAGTCCAGAACTCAACTCTTGAAGCACCAAGACAAGTACCCACGATTGAAGCAGAAAAATCACTTCCATTACGACCTAAAAGTCCCATAACAGGAGCCTTTCCAGTACCGCCAATCCATGAACAGATAAAACCTGGGAAAAGCAAAATCTGAGGCATGTCAGAACCTTCTCTGTACTGAGCAAAAGCTTCTGCACATCTTCTATAATCAGGATCGCCTTCCTTCTGATTACCACTTGTATAAATAAATTTACGGCTATCAAGGTAAAGTACACGCTGTCCCTTAGATAAAAGAACTGCCTCTACAATAGGACAGCACATAAGTTCTCCCATACCCATAATACGGCAGTCAACATTATCCGGGCATTCTCCAAAAGAAGAAATACCCGACAAAAGTTTCTGTAGTTCAGCTAAATGAACTTCTATTTTTTTCATTACAGAATCAGCATTAAAACCTTTAAGTGAAGACTGAAGTTCACTACAAATCTGCTGATGAATATTTCTAATTTCATTTACATAAGATTCAGCTTCACTTCCTGTCTTACAGCTGTCAATACTTTCCTGAAGCTTATTTGAAATACCAGCAACGGCACTTACAACAACACTTATTCTATCCCCGGCAGCCCTTTTACACATAATTTCAGTGCTGTCCATAATTCTTCTTGCAGAACCCATACTTGTTCCGCCAAATTTAAGTGTTAGCATAATGTCATACCCCTAGATATAAAAGTGACTTATTTTAGCAAAAACTGTTATTTATTTCAATTATATGTTATAATTAAGGGACATTCTAAAAAGAGGTTTTGTTTATGAAAAAAATTATTGTCCTAACAGCAGCTGCACTTTTTACCCTTAATTTTTCTTTTTCTTTGGAGCAAAAAATTACATCTTCTGAAACGACAGACACTGCTTTAGATTCCTCCCCAATCAACTCTGAAGACAACGAATCTTCTCAAGTCCCTTTAGAAAACACTACCTCTCCTTCTGCAGAAAAAACTCAGTCAGATAAGACTTCTTCTTTTCAGACAAATCAGCTTACCGTCGAAGAACACAATAATATAATTCTTGTAACCCAAGCAGTAATGGCAGCAAGTGAAGCCGCAAAAAAAACACGCACAGAAATTGCCGGCATTCAAAAAGAACTTTCAAGTCAGGAAGAAAACTTTAACAAAACACAAAAATCTTATGACGACCTTAAATATAAAATCCGCACAGAACAAAACAATCAGGCAAGTGAAGGTCAGAAAAATCTTCTTTCTCAAATGGAAGAACTCCTTAAATTACAGCAAAATAACCTTGAAGTACTTAAAACTCGTCTTGAAATAAAAGAAACAAAAGAAAGAGTACTTGAAGAAGAAACAAAACAGGCAGGATTTCGCAGTGCAGCCCTCAATGACAAAATCTTAAACAGCGGAAAATCTTACAGCGTAAAAGCACAGACACTGTTAACTCATCCAACTTCAGAACAGACTTCCATTGAAAATATTTCATTAAATGAACAGAGAAAAAAAAGCATTATTTCAGTAAGAAAGGATACTGTAAAAAACAAGGAAAAATATAAGGAAGAAAGAACTAAAATCTTAAATAGTGACGCAGCAGTTCTAGCTTCACAGCCTTTTGAAGATTACCAGAAAGACGAAAACGGAGATCCCCTTCCTCTTTATGTAAACGAAAGAGCAAAAGCTTTAGCTGATTTACAGACAGCATGCAATGCAGACTTTACAGCCTTTGAAACCAGCCAGAATAATGTGCTTTTTCAATATGAAAGTCAGATGAAAACAGAAATTGCTCTCACAAACTCAGAACTTGCAAAAAAGAAAACCATTACTTCCCTGGACTCTGCAGGAATGCTTTCTTTTTCAAGCTACGATGGTCATAAAACAGGCTGGGATGCAAATATAATGTTTACTCTAGGCGGTCAAAAAATTGCCCAGTATACAGTTTTTCTTCCATACAAAAAAATTACAGGAAAATCTCCTAAACTTCGTTCTCTAGAATACCGTGACAATGTAGATATTTTTGACAGTTTCTTTAGAACAGAAGTACCTTATGTATATGCAGAAGTAGAATATTCAATAAGTCCGGCAGAAAGCTGGAATCCTTCTACATACACAGTAACTGTATACAATACAAATTTCTATAATATCGAAACAGGCAAAAAAATACTTTCTTCAAGCCAGAATCTTACAGGCACTTATAAAGTTCTTCCAGTAAATGACATACGCTCAGAACAAGAAATTAAGCGGGATGACAAAATCACAAGCCAGATGCAAACTTCTCTTGCAAGAAAGTTTTCTTCCCAGGAAAAAGCAATGCAGAAAAAACTTGCCTTTTCAAACAAAGTGATTGGTTTTCTTTCAACTGAAAAACATGGCGGTGCTGAAGCTGGCATTGCAGCAAATTTCAATGATAAGGAAAATCCTCTTGCTTTTACAGTTCAGCTTTCAGTACCTGTAAATTTAATATACCTGGCCGCAGATTTAAGCATAAACAATGTAAAATTTAATTTTCACCGCGGAACCTTAGACAAAGAAAGTGGAGAATATTCAAGTGAAGCAATAATTGATAATTCAAACACAACTTACGATTTAGGACTTCTTATAGGAATGCACTTTAGCTGGTTTGAACAATGGATGTCTCCTTATCTAGCACTTGGTGGCGGAATTACAATACCACAGTCTTTAGAAAACAAAACATATTTTCTTCAGGTACAGACAGGAATACATCTTGCATACGCTGCAAATCTTATATACAACTACCGCTACTGCTTCCAGACAAGTCAAGCTAAACATTCACTTGGTATAAGTATTGGAGCAACAGGTCCCTGGAAATAAACAAACACTCTAAAAAAGCCCTCCGCCATTTGGCAGAGGGCATAAGCTTTACTTTAAGTACGGACTGTTTCCGCTGATTTTGCCAGGAGCCGAAGTTTTTGATGTTGAAAGAACATATACTCTTGCGTTTCCTGTTC
>CAZALL010000144.1:0-4630 GCA_964485955.1 uncultured Treponema sp.
GCAATAGAGTCATTAAATAAAATCTTTATTTAAGGGAAAGTATATGAAAATTACGGCTGTTATTGTAACTTATAATCGTTCTTTAGAATTGCAGAGATGTATCAAAGCTATTTTATCTCAAAGTAAAAAACCAACAGATTTAGTTATTGTAAATAATGCATCTACAGATTCAACTTTTGAAGATTTATGCAGTCTTTTTTCGGTAAAAATTAATAAAAAAATATTTGATAAAACTATTAATTTTTGTGTTTCTGATGATGTAAATGTTCATTTAATAAATATGTCTCAAAATGGTGGTGGAAGCGGCGGTTTTCATATGGGACTAAAAATTGCAAATGAAGAAATTCATTCAGATTATTTTTGGCTTATGGATGATGACGGTTATCCTAGTGAAAATTGTCTCGAAATGCTTTTTTCAAAGGCACTTGAATATGACTACATTATGCCAACTTCAATTGATATAAATGATCATTTAAAACTTTCGTGGGCAACAAGACAAAAGAACGGTAAAAAGACTATTTTTTATGATGAATTAAAATCTTCATGGGGTGAAATAATGGATTATGTAACTCCATTTAATGGAATTCTTCTTTCTAAAAAATGTGTCGAAGAAGTAGGTTATATTAATAAAGATTTTTTTATTTGGGGAGATGAATATGAACATTATTGGCGATGTAAGCAAAAAAATATTCAGCCGGTAACTTTTCTAAATGCACGGTTTTATCATCCTGCAATGAAACTTCCGCTTGTAAAAATATGTTTTGGTTTATTTTCGGTTCCTTATGTGGACAGCCCTTTAAGAATGGTTTGTCTTGCCAGAAATTATACTTATATTTACCTTCATTATAATCAAAAATATAAAATTCCAATAAAGTGGCTCATGTACTGGTGGCTTTTTATTATTACACGTCATGGCGATTTTAAAGGCTGGAAACTTTATAAAGATTCAGTAAAAGATGGTTTTAGGGCTGACTTTACAAGACATTTACAGTATTTAAAATAAACAAATTATAAAAATTAACGGAGGTACGCTAGAAAAGAATTAATTGATTTTAGAGTTTATGTGGAGTAAAATCAATTCTTCTTTTCAGCTAAAAATATATGGCTGAAACATTAAAAAATAATCCACTTGTTTCTGTAATAATACCTTGTTTTAACGCAGAAAAATATGTTGAATCAGCAGTTCGCTCAATAATGAATCAAACTTATAAAAATCTTGAAATTATTGTTACGGATGATTTTTCAACTGATAAAAGTTTTGAAATTTTAAAAAATCTTGCTAAAGAAGATTCTCGAATAAAACTTTATAAAAATGAAAAGAATTTAAAAATTGTAAAAACTTTGAACAATATGGTTTTGAAGGCAAATGGAAAATACATTGCTCGTATGGATGCTGATGATATTTCTTTGCCTAAAAGAATTGAAAAACAGGTTTTATTTTTAGAACACAACTCTGATTATACACTTTGTGGAGCAAATGCTTTTATAGTGAATGAAAAAGGCAGAAGAATAGGATGTTCATTTTTGCCAGGTTCTTCAGAAGAAATTATGTTTTATTTAAAATATTTTTGTCCTTTATATCATCCAGTTGTCATGGGAAAAACTGAGGTATTTAAGCAAAATCTATATTCAGAAGACTTTCTTCATATTGAAGATTATGAATTATGGGTGCGTTTAGTAGTCTTAAAAAAATTAAAAATTTGTAATCTTAGAGAAAGATTACTTTTGTATAGAAAATCTAAAGAACAGATTTGTTCAAAAAATTCTGCCTTCCAGTTGAACTCTGTAAAGAAGATTTATGAAAAATATTTTGGTTCTAATAATTCCTTTGAAGATACTGAATATGATAGGGTTATCCTTCTAAATGGTTGTGAATGTTTAAACGATGATTTTAGATACATAAAATATCTTTTAAAGAATGCTCCAAAATCTAAAGCAAAAATTGTATTGATTCAAAGGTTAGAGGCTTATTTATGGAAAACAAAAAGTTTTGTTAGACTATTAAGATTATGCTGTAGTTGGGATGGGGCTAAAGCTTTTATATTGATTGTAAAAAATCGCAAATTGCTACGACACTGAGAATATCAGAAATTGATGACAGTTAGTTTTAATCTTTCTTGTTATTTTAATAAATACATTGTAAATTTAAAGTAGATTATTCAGAAGGAGTTTTAATGCCGTCAATTTCAATGTTTTATGGTATTGTAATAACAATGTATAATAATGGTTCGGAACATAATCCACCTCATTTTCATGCAAGATATGCAGGATACAATGCAGTTTTTAACCTTGAAGGCGATTTGATGACTGGAGATTTTCCTTCAAAGCAGACTCATTTAATAAAAGCATGGGCGTTAATACATGCGGATGAGCTTTTGGCTAACTGGAATTTGTGTATGGAGCAGCAGCAATTATATCCAATTGAACCATTAAAATAATCAGGAGGCAGAAAATGAATCCAGTTTGGACTGTAAAATCTGTAAAAGCCCTGCCAGACTTTAAACTTTTTTTGACTTTTGAAAAAGGCGAAAAGAAGATTTTTGATTTTAAACCGTATTTAAAATTTAAGATAAATGAACCATTACGAAATCCTGCTTTTTTTGAAAAAGTCTATGCGGATGGCATTTCCATTGCCTGGAGCGATTCTTTAGACTTTTGTCCGGAAACACTTTACGAAGAAGGTAAGAATTGTGATTAATTTTTTATATCAATGGATTTCCCCTTTTTATTTTAAAATATTTTGGTTCTAGTAATTCCTTTGAAGATACTGAATATGATAGGGTTATCCTTCTAAATGGTTGTGAATGTTTAAACGATGATTTTAGATACATAAAATATCTTTTAAAGAATGCTCCAAAATCTAAAGCTTTTATGTTGATTGTAAAAAATCGCATATAACTTCTATATTCACACAAATAAATAAAAATGTTATTCTTCTCCTACGAATTATTTTTTCATATATATGAAAAAATAATTCGTAGGAGAATTAAAATGATAGAGCGTCCGCAGTATTTAAATAAGTTAATCAGCAAAAAAGAAAATGGTAAAATAAAAGTTATTACTGGCTTGAGGCGTTCTGGAAAATCTTTTCTTTTAACGGACATTTATATTCCTTATCTTATAAAAAACGGGGTAAAGCCTGAAAATATTCTGCATCTTTCGCTGGAAGAATTAAGTAATGCTCAGTACAGAAATCCATTTATTCTTGCAGAATATATTAAAAATAATGTTAGTAACAGCCAGAAAATGCATTATGTTTTTCTGGATGAAATTCAAAAAGTAGATACAGTTCAAAATCCTTATTTAAATAATGTAAGTTCAAAACTTGGCTTTGTTGACGTGCTTCTTGAAGTGATGAAGATAAAGAATGTTGATTTATATGTGACAGGGTCAAATTCTTATATGCTTTCATCAGATATTCTTACTGATTTTAGAGGTCGTGGGGATGAAATCAAGGTTCTCCCTTTAACTTACAAAGAGTTTTTTAATGCTTATTCTCAAGACAAACGTTTTGCCTGGCGGGATTTTTTTACTTACGGAGGTCTTCCACCTGTTGCTCTTTTAAAAGCTCATGAAGAAAAAAGTAAATATTTAAAAGATTTGTTTGAAAATACTTATATAAAAGATGTGCTTGAACGCCATGAAATTCGTAATCAATCCGGAACTTTAAATGCTTTGCTTAATGTACTTTCTTCAAGTGTGGGGTCTTTAACAAATCCTACAAATCTTTCAAATACATTTTTAACGAATGAAAAATTAAAAATCAGCCCAAATACAATTACAACTTATATCGATTATTTTATGGATGCTTTTATTTTAAATAAGGCACAGCGTTATGACATAAAAGGTCGTAAATATATTGGAAGTCAGGTAAAATATTACTTTAGTGATGTTGGACTTCGTAATGCAAGGTTAAATTTTAGACAGACAGAAGAAAATAATATTATTGAAAATATTGTCTACAATGAACTTCTTGCACGTGGCTTTGATGTTGATGTTGGAATTGTTGAATATAATCATAAAAACTCTGAGGGAAAGTATATAAAAAGTCAGTTGGAAATTGATTTTGTTGCAAATGACGGAAATACTCGTTATTATATTCAGGTTGCTTTGAGTGTGGGAGAAGAAGAAAAACGGCTTCAGGAAATTAATTCCCTAAAAAGAACAGGTGATTTTTTTAAAAAAATTGTAGTCGTAAAAGATTCAATTATCCCTTGGAACGATGAAAATGGTATTTTTTATATTGGTATTGAAGATTTTCTTTTAAATGAAAATTGGAAATAATTTTTAGGGATAAGTATTATAAAAAAATACGGGAGATTTTCTATGCATTATGATTATATTCTTGTTGGTGCGGGTTTATTTAATGCAACGCTTGCAAATATTTTTGCGTCTAAGGGCAAAAAATGCTTGGTTGTAGAAAAAAGGTCGCATATTGCCGGAAACATTTACACAGAAAATTTTGACGGAATAAATGTTCACAAGTACGGTGCACATATTTTTCACACTGATAATAAAGCTGTCTGGGATTTTGTGAATCAGTTTGCAGTTTTTAACTGTTATACAAACTGTCCTGTTGCAAATTTTAATGGCGAAATTTTTAATATGCCGTTCAATATGAATACTTTTA